>CANQCE010000012.1 GCA_947589655.1 uncultured Clostridia bacterium
TAGCCAACAATCATTGAGCGGTCAAAGCCCATATCTCTTGCATTTCCAGCAGGCACAACTTCAATTTCTGCGCTTACAAAATCGTCTTCATCAATTTTGTATGTTTTTAAAATTTTCCTTATGTTATCGGTAACTTTTTCGCTTTCTTCAGCCTCTTTAAAAGCCATATTTCCAACAACAAGGTCAAGTTGTTCGCCAGTGACCTCCTTGGCGGTTTGGTCTTTTTTAAGGTGAGGGAGAAGGTCTGAAATGTAGAAAACGGGCTCGCTTTCTTTTTCGCCAATGCTAATTTTAACAATTTCGCCAGTTTTTTTAACAACAACGCCGTGCAGCGCCAAAGGCATTGTTACCCATTGATAACTTTTAATGCCGCCGTAGTAGTGAGTGTCAAAAAGGCAGAAACCATTTTTTTCATAAAGTGGGTTAGATTTTAAATCTAGGCGAGGGCTATCTATGTGCGCACCCAAAATGTTCAAGCCATTTTCCAGTGCGTCTGTTCCCAGCACGAATAAAGCAACTGTTTTATTTTGATTTACCGCATACACCTTGTCGCCGGCTTTAAGTTTGGTTTTGGTTTTTATTAATTCTGCCAAATTTTTAAAACCTTTCTTTTCTGCACTGGAAACAATTGTATCTGAGCACTCGCGTTCAGTCTTGTTTTTTGATATAAACTCTTTATAGCCTTCTGCGAAACTAAAAACCGCTTTTTTCTGTTTTTCATCGCACAAGCACCATTTATTTTTTACTTTTTTCTTTGGGCTGTTGTCCACTGTTTTTGTTGTTGCCATATTTTTTTCTCCTTTTATTTATTATTAATTAACTTTATTTTAACAATCTTAATTTGGTCTGTCAAATATATTTGATTTATTTTGAAAAAAGTTTTTTTTGTGATATCATATTAAAAACGGATGGGGTGAAAAGATGAGTTTTATGGATTTTATTTACAAATTTTTTGGGTTTGAAGGTGACGATGTGCAGGTGGTAAAGAAAAAAAACAATGCCCCAAAAGCCTCTTACAACCTTAAACTCTCACAAAAATTGCCTGATGAGATTGACGGAATAAGGGTTTTTTATCCAGAAAGTTTTGAAGATATTAAAGATAAAAGCGACCTTTTAAAGAAAAATAGTCCATTTTTTATTGATTTTCGTGCCTGCAGCACATACGAGCGCAACAAAATTTTGGATTATTTTCATGGCGTTATTGATGTTCTTGGTGCAACAGAAGAAGAAGTTGACAAAAATTTGATTTTATATCTTCCAAAGAACATGGAAATTGAAAGAGATTAATAAATCGTTGCAAAAATTAATAAAAACAGCAAAAAAAAGGAATTTTTAGCGTGAAAAAGCAATTTTGGATTAAATTTTCGGTTATGCTGGCAATTATTGCGGCAATTTTGGTCATAGATTTGGTCACCAAATATGTTTTTGACGCGCGCCTTGCCGATGGTGAAAGCGTTAAAATAATTCCGGGGCTTTTCAACTTTAAACTTGTGCACAATGTGGGCGCTGCGTGGGGCATTTTGGCTGGCAGACAGGTGTTTTTAATTGCAATTTCGCTTGTTTTTTTGGCAATATTTATCTTCTATTATATTAAAGAAAAAAACAGAACTTGGCTTTTAAATGTAACATTTGGGTTTTTAATTGGCGGCTGCCTTGGGAATTTGTTTGACAGAATTTTTATAGGCTATGTTCGCGACTTTATTCAATTTGCTTTTTGGCAAAGTTTTCCAGTTTTCAATTTTGCGGATGCCTTTTTGTGCATAGGGGTTGTTCTTTTTGTAATTTACCTTATCCTTTATTACACAAAAAACAATAAAAAAGCAAAAATTTCTGGCAAAAAAGATGGCGGAGATGCGCATGAATAAAACTTTTACATGTGAAAAAACTGGCGAAAGGCTGGATATGTTTTTGCTTGAAAATTTGCAGGGGTTTTCGCGCTCTTATATAAAAACACTCATAGAAAAAGGGCTGGTGCAGGTGGATGGAAAAGTTGCCACAAAAGCAGGCACAAGCTTAAAGGCAGGGGCAACTGTCAAAGCCGAAATTTTAGAGCCGGAAAAAATCTCCACCGAGGCAGAGAATATTCCGCTTGACATTGTTTACGAGGATGAAGATTTGCTTGTTATAAACAAGCCGCAGGGGCTTGTTGTGCATCCGTGTGCCTCAACAAAATCTGGCACGCTTGTAAATGCACTTTTGTTCCATGTTAAAGATTTAAGCGGCATAAACGGCGTTCTTCGCCCTGGGATTGTGCACCGTTTGGACAAAGACACCAGCGGCTTGCTTGTGGTTGCCAAAAACGATTTTTCTCACAAAAATTTGGCGGAACAAATTAAAAACAAAACCGCCACGCGGCAATATTTGGCAGTTTTGGAAGGCAATTTAAATGAAAATGAGGGAGAAATTACAACTTATTTAAAGCGTGATTCAAAAGACCGAAAAAAAGTAAGCGTGCAGCCTTCTGGCAGGCTGGCAATAACGCGTTTTAAGGTGCTAAAGCGTTTTGAAAAGTGCTGCCTAGTTCAGTTCACTTTGCTCACAGGCAGAACGCATCAAATAAGAGTGCATGCAAAACATCTTCATCACCCTGTTGTGGGCGACAAACTTTATGGACATGAGGAAAAGGGGCTAAACGGGCAGTTGTTGCACGCATACAAATTGTCATTTGTGCATCCGCACACGCAAGAGAATATGACTTTTCAAGCAAAACTGCCGGATTATTTTGAAAATTATCTAAAAAAGCAAAAAGAAATTGAAAATTAGAGGCGAAAAAACAAAAATAAAGGTGCTTTATAGGCTAAAACCCTTGACAAAAGCCTTTTTTTTTCGTTATAATAAAGCGGTATCCGCTTGTGTCGGGTTTTTAAAGTGTGCTTTTGGCACCACCTTTGACGGCAGCGAGTTTGGGTAGAGGAGGTTAAAAAAATATGTTTGCAGTTGTTCAAACAGGTGGAAAACAGTATAACGTCACAGAAAACGATGTGCTTAAAGTTGAAAAACTTAATGCCGCTGTTGGCGACAAGTTGAAACTTGATGTTTTGCTTGTAAGTGACGGAAATAAAACTGTTGCAGGTTCACCTATTGTTAAAACAGCCGAAGTTGTTGCTGAAGTGCTTGGGCAAGGAAAAGGCGACAAAATTGTTGTGTTTAAATATAAACCAAAGAAAAACGAGCGCACAAAACAGGGCCACAGACAACCTTGGACTGAAATTAAAATTGTTTCAATAAAGATGTAAAAATATGACAAAGATATTTTTATTTGAGAAAAACGGCATAATCTATGCCTGCCAAATTAAAGGGCATTCGGGCTTTGACGAGAAAGGGAAAGACATTGTTTGTTCTGCCATTTCAGCAGCATCGCAAATGGCTCTTGTGGGGTTACAAGAAGTGCTTGGCTTAAAGGTGGAAAGCAAAATGACCGATGGATTTTTATCTTTCAAGGTTTTGGAAGGTTATGAAAAAAAAGAGGTCCAAACCATTTTTCAATCTTTAAAAGTTTTCTTGGAAGGCCTACAAAAAGATTATGCAAAATATGTTAAAATGGAGGTTAAAAAAGATGTTTTTTAATATACAACTTTTTGCTCATAAAAAGGGTGGCGGAAGCACAAAAAACGGCCGCGATAGCCAAAGCAAACGTCTTGGCGTGAAAGCGTATGCCGGCGAATTTGTTACCGCTGGGTCCATTATTGTTCGTCAACGTGGCACAAGGGTTTATCCGGGCAGCAATGTTGGTTTGGGCAAGGACTACACACTTTTTGCACTTAAAGACGGCAAAGTGTGCTTTGAGCAAAGCAATGGAAAAAATGTTGTTTCTGTAATTGCGCAGTAACAAGTTCTGGGGCGGCTGATGCTGCCTCTTTTTTTAAGAAGGCAAGATGGAATATAAACTTTTGGATGATTGTATCAAAATTTTTGGGAAGGAAGATTTTAATCCGCAGCACATATTGGAGTGCGGACAAATTTTTTCATACAACAAAACGGAAAACGGCTGGCAAGTTTTTTCGGCAGATAAAAAAGCGGAGATTTTTGAAAATGAAAACGGCTTTGAGATAAAAACAGACTCTCCACAATATTTCGAGAATTTTTTCGATTTGAAAACCGATTATTCCAAAATAAAAAAGCAACTTTGCAAATTTGAAATTTTGAAAGCGCCGATAAAATTTGGCTATGGCATAAGAATTTTAAAACAAGATTTGTTTGAAACGGTCATCTCGTTTATAATTTCGGCAAACAACAATATTAAACGTATACAACTTATTTTGGGGCGCATAAAAGAGAAGTTTGGCGAAAAGAAAGACGGCTTTTATGCCTTTCCAACAAGGGCGGCTCTGCTTGCCGCAACCGAGCAAGATTTTGCTGCACTTGGGGCAGGATACAGAGCAAAATATCTGTTTCAAGTTTTGCGCCAAGTGGATGAAAACACTTTGCAAAAATGGCAAACTCTGTCAACAGCCGATTTGCGAAAAAACCTTGTTAAACTTTCTGGCGTTGGCCCAAAAGTGGCGGATTGCATTTCGCTGTTTGGCTATGCACGGGGAGATGTTTTCCCTGTGGACACATGGATTGAACAAATGTATTTAAAGTTTTACGGCGGCAAAAAGAACAGAGAGCAAATTAGGCACTTTTTAACCGAAGAATTTAAAAATTATTCAGGCTACGCTCAGCAATATCTTTTTTATTACATGCGCTTGGGGACATAGATTTGAAAAATTTTGAAAATTCTTTTAAAATTTTTTGTCAAAGATTGCATTTACAGAATAAATATGCTAAAATGAAAGTGGAATTTCAACAAAGAGGTGCTTTATGGGATATAAAAAAACAGGTCGTGTAGCGACACTCGCAATGCTGTCAACCGCAATGGCGTTTTCGCTTGGCGCTTGTAGCCTTGTTGGCCCTATAACCCCTGGGGGAACGGTGAACCCTGGTGGAACGGTAAACCCTGGGGTGGACGAAGGCAAAACATTTCAGACTGCCGTTGAACAGGTAAACGGCATTTTGGGCAGAGCGGAAGAAAGTTTGAATTTTACAATTGAAAAAAACGATAAAAATGGCAAAATTGTTTCAAAATTCGCAGGGGATAAATCTGTTGTAACAGAAAACGGCGAGAGCACTTATTATTCAACTGCTGATGGAGAGAATTTTGAATATTCGCTTGAAGATGGCGAGTGGGAAAAGTATTCCAGCAACCTAACCACCAAAAATTTGGCAAAAGAAAGTTTGGATGGGCTGAAAGATATAAATTGGAAAAATCGTGAAAATGATAAACTGAAAGGCACCGTTAATGGCGAAAACGTATATGCCGAAACGGCTGCTGACGGAGTTTTCTACACTTTTGACAATGGTTCTAATTTGAATTTGATAGACTTGAACACAACCGAAGTTACCCTGCCAAATGTAAAAGATAAAGATGACCAACAAGACACCTCTGAAAAACTTTATGAAATTGTAAATGGCAAAAAACAATACAATCTGCCACTTATCAAACAAACAATCCAAGATTGGTTTAAAGAAACGGATTATTTTACAAAAGTAATTAAACACGACATTACGAAGGCAACTCTTGACGAGATTGTTTACATCAATTTTGATGAAGACAGAGTTAGGTTTGGTGCTTATGCTCATGAAGATGGTAAAAAACAATTTCAAACATTTCTGTTTAATTCAAAACTTACTGACCAAATAAAAAATCATTTAACAACGGAGGATGATTTAATAAATTATTTAAACCAAAACAAAGCATCTTCTCCTATAGAAATTGATAAGGCTTGCGTTTTTGTTGAACCATCCATAACTCAACAAGATATAAATAAGATTTGGACAAATATTCAGGACAGATTAAAAAATGTTGGGGTTCAATCAAGCAGTGTCAAGGATACTGGAGTTAAAACAACCGAATTTGAAAATGCGAAACTTGTAACAGGATTTATTAGAACTTGGTCCGAAATTCATGCTGCCATGGATATGGGATTTATTCAGTCAACAGCATTTACAGGTTTTATAATCGATAAAAACGGAGATTCAAAAAGAGTAGAATTCTCAATTCAAGCAGAAACCAATGCTAACACTCCACAAGAGAATTTAATTAAAGGCGAGGATTTTGTAATTTCAGAATATTCAACCCAAGAAGTAAATTTGGTGGAAGATGTTTCAAAGAGTAAAACAACATTAAATAATATTGATTATTATATGGAAGATAAAAGATATTAAAATATAGCAAGGATTTTAAAAGAAATCCTTGTTTTTTTTTAATAATTGTGTTATCATATTAATATGAAAGGGAAAAAGAGGTTTTTGGTTCTTCTTTTGGTTATGCTATTCATGTTCTGCGTTGGATGTGACAGCAGCCTATTTGAAGATGACGATTTAGAAGATAGTTTGAAACAGGAACTCTCGCAAACTGTTTTGAGTATGGACGGCGTTAAAGTGCTTTCCAAGGTGGGTGGCTATGATTTTGCTAGCGCTGTTGGGAAATATTCCGAACATTTTTATAATCTTTATGCGCATGAAATAACTTTACAACTTTACAATATTTATGAAAACCCACAGAATGTTTATGTTGGTGAGAGAGATGTAAGAGAACTTTTGCTTAACAATCTTGATAGTGCAAACGGCTATACATATCCTGTTGAAAGCACAATCGATGAAAATTTGTATTATCTTTATGATAGTTTGCGCTATACAATTTCGCAAGTGGATACAACCATTGCTAAAGGCGGCGAAACAATTGAAAATCAAGTTTTAACACTGGATTTGAACTCAAAATGGAATTGGACAATCTATCCAGATGTAAAATCAAATGACTCAACAAAAAAATATGCCACATTTTTTGACAATTTGGGAACTATTGTTACAAAAGACCAAAATAAAATAACTATTCGCAATGTCTACACAGAAACCATAAATGACTGGACACTTTTATACAATTCATATCAAAGTCAAATCCCTTCTTTCTCCGAGTTTTATGTGGGGGAGGATATTAAGAAATCTGACACCATTTCCAACTATTTCACTTCGCCAAGCGAGATGTATGGGGCAAGCGGCGTGAACTATTTTCAGGATGCGTTAGAATATGCTGTGTATTTGATTGCTCTGGAATTTAATTTTGACGAATATGCCGATTATTACAACTTTAACATTGTGTATGGCACAGAACCGGCAAACTATGGACAGGTCACAGACATTAAAGTGGGCGGCTGGGAAAGTGCGCCAATATCCATTTCTGGTGGGCAGAACAGCGCCCTTGCAAGAGCCAAAGCGTTATACAAAGAAAATGGGCAGTTTGTTGGGCTCACGCAAGAAAACCGTGATATGCTTGTTGAATTTATCGAAAACGAAGTGATTGGCGAAAATGCCATGGCAAAAGATAAGTTCACTGTTACGCAACGAACTTTTAAATATGACGCCAGTGGAAACCTGCAAGGCGGCCCAACATCGTCAAGCAAACAGAACTTTAACAGAAACTATCATGCAATTGTTAAAAACATTGTGGACTATGCATGCGAGCAAGCACCAATAGGCGAAGACGAAAACGGCGACAAGGTTACACTTGACAGCCCTTACTTGACATCCGAAATAACCGATTATTATGGCAACGGCTTCTTTGTTTCATACGAGGGGAACAGAGACGACAACTTGTTTAAATACATTCCGCAAAACGAATATCAAAGCATTGTAATTTATCCTAAAGAGGAAGATGTTGGCAAAACCTTGGGGCAACTAGATTTGTTGTTTGAATATTGGGACGACCCTAACGACATTATAAGTGGGCACTCCAACAAAGTTAAATTGCCACAAATTGTAATTGATGTTGGGTTTAGGGCGTTCAATCACACAACTGGGCAGTTTTATAATTCGCCAATTGTAACAGTTACAGTCAAGAACCAGCAGTTCCCTTATAACAATAAAGCGGCGGACTATGTTGCAACATATGAGGAACAACTTGTGGATTTCTCTGATACAGGCTCTGGCGTGGATGCAGCTTTTGGGAAAGGGGTCACGCTTTCAAAATTCAATCAAAATATTGGTGGGGGAGTTATAAACCCTTATGCAAACGGTATGGAGTTTGACCCATTAACTGGCAGAATAAAATCGAAATCAATCACTTTCAGTGGAATTGGTGGCAGCAGAAAGGCAAGCCAGTATTATCATCTGCTGCAATCGGAAAATGGTGGAACATATGGCGTGTTAAATCATGAAATGTTCACAGATGCTTTGGCAGGCGTAGGGCAGGGCTGCGATTATATTGAAGTGTTCTTTGATGTTCATAAAGGCTCTGACGCAAATGCTGATTACCGCTTTAAGGTGGGATTTTCAAGTTATATGGCGGGTGGTTCTGCAGTGCCTGATTTTAATGATGACTTCTTCTCAGGTGGCTCGGATTTCAATGATGACTATTTTTCTAAACAGCCTGACAATGATTACTTCTCTGGCGGCTCAGATTTTAATGACGATTACTTCTCATCTCCACCTGACAATGATGATTATAACCCATTTAAATGATTGCTTTAAAAAACCTGAAATATTTTCAGGTTTTTTGTTGCTTTTTTTGCGGATAGGTATGGACAAATTGGGCAGGGTGTGGTATAATTTGCTCGGAGAGAAAAAATATGAGTGCTGGGGTTATTGCCGCCATTGTTATTGGTGGTTTGTTGCTTTTGTGCATTATTGTGCTGTTAATTTTGCTTCCTTGCAAAGCATATTTTACTGCACTGTTTTCTGGGTGCTATATCTCTGGCGTTAAACTTATTGCCATGAAAATGCGCAAGGTTGACGTTATGGAAATTATGCATGCATATATTTTGGCAAAAAAGGCTCACCTTGGCTTGACCGTTTATGACCTTGAAATTGCTTATTCAAGCGGTGGGCATCCGCTTAACATTGTTGAAGGTTTAAACGCTGCAAAAAATTCTAAAGTGAAAATTGATTTCGATTTTGCCAAAGCGGTGGACATTGCAGGCAGAGATGTTATTGCTGTTGTGCGAGAGTGCATGAGCCCTAAAACAATTGAACTGCCGCTGATAACATCGGTTGCGCAAGACAATGTGGAGATTAATGCCAAGATTTCCCTTACGCTAAAGGTCAATCTTTCAAAATTTTTAACAGGCGCCACGGAAGAAACGATAGCTGCTCGTGCAGTGGAGGCGGTTGTTACAAAAATTGCAAACACTGTTACAGCGAAACAACTTGTTTCACGTCCACAACTTTTGGACAAGGCTATTTTTGATGCAGCAATAGACGAAGATTGCAAATACACGCTGGTTTCTGCTGATGTTATACACATTGACCTTGGCAACGACCGCGGAATATCTATTGAAAGAGACCAAATTGAAAAAAATAGGCTGATAACGGCAAATCAAATGGAACACAGACGCTTGATGGCTATTGCCGTTGAGCAAGAAATGAAGGCAAAAGCCGAAGAAATGCGTTTAAAAGCCATTGAAGCGGAGGCGGAAATTCCAAAAGCGATTGTCAAAGCCATTGAAGAAGGCAAAATGAAGGATGTTGTTGATTATTTTAAAATACAAAATTTGCAAGCGGACACCGAGATGCGTAGAAACTTATTTTCAAAGAAAAACAAAAGAGAAAATTAAATAGGAGAAAAAATGTATATTGCAATTTATGTTTCAGTTATTGTTTTGTTTTGTGCGATAGGGCTAACAATTTATGGCGTTCTTGACAAAAAGAACAAAGAGCGCCAGCGGATTTTGCAAGAAAAAGTAAAAGACGAGAACCCCACAGTTTATCAAGAGAGCCTTTTTACAAAAGTGGAATTAGAGCCAAAACAGAAAGAGGAAGAAGCGCCCCTCGTGCAGCCAGAAGAACAGATAAACGATTTTTCATTTGGAAATTCTGACGAGCAAAGTGTTGAACCAGACGAGAGCGAAGACGAATTTGACGGTGACGAGATTGACAAGCGCTTTAAGGAATATGAAGAATTTATAAGAAAAAATGTTTATTCCAAGCACGAAAACAAAGTCTCTAACAGCGATTTTGGCAGTGACGAGGAAAATTTAAATGCAAATGTTAATGAAGCGAAACAAGACCTTTTTTCTGATGATGATTTTGACGATGATTATGATAGTTTTAATGATTTTGACGATGATTTTAGCGAAAATCCAAATGGGGATGCATTAACAAACAAAAGCGTTAAAAATGGCAAGGATGACGATTTTTCTTTCCCACCTGATTTTGATTACAATTCGCTTATTGGCAAAAGCGAGCAAGAAATTGAGAATATTTTGCAAAAATTGCCTCCAAAAGTGCAACAAATTATGTTAAGCGACATTTTGGCGAGAAGAAAATTTGATGATGACGAAAATTAAGTTTGGCGATTGTCAAACTTTTTTTATTCTATTTAACTTTTAAGCATATACATATTTTGTTAGGTGAAATATGTTTAATTTTTTAAATGAAGTAAAACAGGGCTTAAAAAACACGGAGATTGACCTTAATGGCTTCAATCTGATAAATCTTTCTGGACGCATTTTGTATGTTGAAGGGCATTTGGGGTTGGTTACACTTTCCAAAGAATTAATATCTTTTAAGGTTAAAAAAGCGGTTATTGTTGTGGAAGGCAAGGACATGATGCTCTCAGAACTTTCTGACAACACCATAAAAATATGTGGGCAGATTAAAAAGGTGGAACAGATATGAAACTTAAAAGTGTAACAACATTTCACGTGAAAGGCTTAAACCAAGAAAAATGGTTAAACGAACTTTGCAAAGAGGTTTCTTTAACTGAAATTGAACGCCTTTCTAAAAACGAAACCACATTTAAATGCTCTTATTTTTCATATAAAAAGGTGGACAAGTTTTTAAAAAAGCATGGGGTGAACATTGTAAGCCTAACTCACGAGGGGGTTGCTTACAAATTAAGGAACATTTTCACCGCCTATGGGCTGATGGCTGCAATTGTTGTTTGTTTTGCGTTGTCGATATTTTCGCAGCAATATATTTTGCAATACAAAGTTGAAGGGGTGGACAAGTTGGCGGCTGGGGACATTGTGGAATATGTTTCCAAAAACTTTTCAAAGCAAAAAGGCAACATTGACACATCCGAGATTGAAAACGCCCTTTTGCAAAATTTTAAGCGAATAAGTTTTGCATCTTGCATAATTAAGGGGCAAACTTTGGTTATTAATATAAAAGAAAAATTGCTGCCTGACGAAATGTATGGCGATTTTGCGCCCATTGTCGCTTCAAAAAACGGAAGGGTGACAAAAATTAACCTTATCTCTGGCACATTAAAGGTTGCGGTTGGCGATTTTGTAAGGATGGGGGATGTGCTTGTTGAACCTTACACTATTGATGCATCTGGGAACATTAAAAAAGTGGAAGCGAGGGCGGAGATTTTGGCAGAGGTTTACAATGAGGGGCAATCGGAACATTACGAAACATACATTGAAGTTCGTCGCACAGGAAAAGCAGTTGTGCAAGATGAAATAAAGTTGTTTGGGCTTACAATTTACACATTTAAAGAGGAAATGAATTTTAAAATGTTTGAAACAGAAACAGACGAAGTGCCGCTGATAAAAAATCTGTTTTTGCCGTTCAAAATGAAAAAAACAACATATTATGAACTCTGCGAAAACAAAATAATTAGCAAATTTGAGGATGTTGAGCAGCAATTTGTATCAAAAGCAAAGGCAAAAGCCTTGGAAAATTGCGAAGATTATGCTAAAATGAAAGAAGAATTTTATACGTTGCGGCATTTGCAGGGAATGACAATAGTGAACTTTTGCATAATTACAGAAGAAAATATTTGCAAATGATAAAAAGTGAGGAGATTATGGAAGTTGATGGCAAAATTTTTGGATACAAAAAGAAAATAAAAAATTTGTTTGAACTTGCTGCGCAGGTTTTGCAAGAGGATTTTTCTTGCGTTGACGTTTCAGTGAATTTTGTGGGAGAGGCAGACATTAAAAATTTGAACAATCAATTTAGGAAGATAGATAAAGTTACGGATGTGCTTTCTTTTCCTAATTTGGACAAATTGCCAAGCCAAAATTTGAACGAATTTGCAAGCGAAAAGGTGGACAACGTTTTGTTCTTGGGGGACATTGTAATTTGCAAAGCACAGGCAAAAAGGCAGGCAAAGGAGTATGGACACTCTTTAAAGCGCGAAATATGTTTCTTGGCACTTCATGGGCTTTTGCATCTTTTGGGATATGACCACATAAACCCAGAGGACGAAAAATTGATGCAGTCCATTGCCAAAAACATTTTAACGCAGTTTGGGGTGCAAAGATGAGGCAAAATTTTAAGTGCGGATATGTGGCGGTGCTGGGCAGACCAAATGCTGGCAAAAGCAGTTTGGTAAATTTTTTGGTCGGCGAGGAGGTCGCGGTTGTGTCGCATAGGCAGCAGACCACTCGCAACCAAATTCTTGGCATAAAAACAGGGGAGAACTATCAAATAATTTTCATCGACACTCCGGGGGTGCACCACAGCAAGAACAATCTAGACAAATTTATGATGAAAAATGTTCGCAGTGCAAGTGCCGCAGCGGATGTTGTGCTGTATCTTTTTGATTGCACCAAAGATATAGAGGACGAAGAAAAAGATTATATTAAAAACTTAAAAACCAAATGCGAGAAAGTGATTCTTGTTGCAACAAAAACAGATAAAATTGCAAAAAAAGAGCAAAAAAACGCAAAAATTCTGCAAAATATTGGTGAAATTTTTAAAGAAGACAATTTTTTTGCCATTTCCAGCGTGACTGGCGATGGCATTGAAAGTTTGGAGAAATACATTGTGGAATTGTTGCCAGAAGGCGATGCCATTTTCGGCGAAGATGAATACACCGACAAAAGCGTGAGGTTTTTGCTTGCAGAAAAAATTCGTGGACTGCTGCTTGAAAAACTGGACAACGAAATTCCGCACGGCGTGGCTGTTGTGGTGACAGATTTTGACGAGGACGAAAACAAAGTTCTGGCGCAAGTTGAAATTGTGTGCGAAAGAGAGCAGCACAAGGGCATTATTATTGGCAGAGGCGGCGAAAATTTAAAACAAATTGGGCAGGCGGCAAGAGAATATTTAGAAAAACTGTTGGATAAAAAATGCACAATAAAACTTTTTGTGAAAGTTGACAAAAACTGGCGCGAAAAAAATGTTGGAAATTATTATAACTGAAAATAATATTTTTTCATGTAAATCTGCACAAAATAAAAATATCTTTAAACAAAAAGGTATTTTTTTATAAAAATCGCAAAAAAAGGTGGTAAAAATGTTTATTTTTTTGTTTTTTTCTCAAAATAGTGATGTAAAGGAGGTTTTTATGGTTATTGCAAACTATATTGCATACGTTTTGACAATCATTGGGGCACTAAACTGGGGGCTGGTTGGCATTTTTAACTTTAACCTTGTCAGTTGGATTTGCATGGGCTATCGCAATGGTTGGGCAATTGCAATTTATGTGCTTATCGCACTTGCGGCAATATGGCTTATCATTTCGCCAATCATTTCTCGCGGAATGTTAGATTTGGGTTGCCCATACAGAAAAGAAATGCAAGACAAAAACAATAAATAATAACAGCAAAATTTTGTATGCAAATTTTTGGACACTTTATCGCGGATAGGGTGTCTTTTTTTTGAAATTGGAATTGGAAAAAATAATTCAATTAATTTGACAATAAAATGAAAAATGGGATATAATTTAATTAGTAAAATTTTTAGGAGGGAAAAATGAAACGTTTAAAAAACAAAGTTGCAATCATCACTGGAGGGGCAAGCGGTTTGGGCCTTGCTGGTGTAAATCTGTTTTTGCAGGAAGGGGCAAAGGTTGTTGTTGTCGATTTTGACAAAAAACAGACCAAAAAAACAATTGAACCACTTATCGCTGCTGGCAAGGATGTGATTGCGGTAAATGCGGATGTTTCAAAAGAAGAAGATTGGGCAAAGGTTGTGAAAGAGACCTTGGCAAAATTTGGGAGAATTGACGTTTTGGTGAATAATGCTGGCGTGCATGTTGCACAAGATGTTTTGCACACCACAGTGGAGGATTGGACCAGGGTTATGAACATCAACTCGCTTGGGATGTTGCTTGGAATTAAACACTGCGCACCTGAGATGAAAAAAGTTGGCGGTGGCTCAATTATAAACACTTCCAGCATTGGTGCGGAGATAGGCGGCTTTGGCGATGGATATAGTGCGGCTTACAGCATGTCGAAAGGGGCAATTCGTTCGCTCACAAAACATGCATCACAAGTTCTTGCAGCAGATAACATCCGTGTCAACACGGTTATGCCTGGGGTTATGTTCACAGATATGACTGTAAAACTTGGTTTCAATTCACGTGAGGAACTTGGAAAAGTGTATAAGGGAACGGCTTGCCTGAAACCTTATGCTGGTGAAGCGAATGACATAGGATACCTTTATTTATACCTTGCTTCAGACGAATCGAAATATGCAACTGGCTCTGAGTTTATTGTTGATGGTGGTTGGGTGGCTTCCTCTGGCCAAGCAAGTGACGGCAGAACCTATGAAGAAGAAAAAACTTCAACAAATAAAGAAGAAAAAACTTCAACAAATAAAGAAGGAAAAAGCGCAACAAAGAAAAGAACAAACAAATAAAAAAGTTTGACGAACAAAAAAGTTGGGCGATAAAAAAAGCCTCTGCAAAATTGCAAAGGCTTTTTTATTACAGGAGTGATTTAACCATGCCGCCATCCACATTAACAGCAACACCAGTGATGTAGTGTGCAGGAACGCTGGAAAGGAACACAACGGCGCTTGCAATTTCTTCTGGCTTTGCATATCTGCCCATTGGGATGTTTGTTTTTGCAAACCAGTCAATGGCTTCTTCGCGTTTCATGCCTGTTGCGCTTGCCAGTTGGTCGCCAAGTTGGCCATCTGCATGCCAAAGTGGGGTGTCAACAGGGCCAGGGCAAACTGCGTTCACGTTCACATTAAATGGTGCACAGTAAGAAGAATAATCTTTGGTTATCATAATGTCGGCAGCTTTGATTGTGTCGTAACTGATAAGCCCACCCGGTTGTTTTCCGAAAATGGAAGCAATGTTCACAACGCTTCCCCATCCATTTTTCTTAAAATGTGGGATGCAAAGGTTTGTAAGGCGAACAGGGGCATACATCATAAGTTCTGCGTGAGCACGGAAAGTTTCCTCTGGAAAAGTTGCCATATCGCCCATCAAAGCGGTGCCGGCATTGTTGACTAAAACATCAATCTTTCCAAGTTTTTTTGCCACATTTTTAACAAATTTTTGGCAATTTTCAGCGCTGGTTACATCAACTTTTTCAACATAAACCTCTCCGCCAAGTTCTTTTTGCAGTTTTTTCAAGCCTGCAAGGTTAATGTCGGCAAGTGCAAGGGTTGCGCCCTCTTTCGCAAATGCCACGGCAATTTGTTTGCCAATTCCAGATGCGGCACCAGTGACGATAACCACTCTGTTTTTAAGACCTAAGTCCATAAAAATACCTCCTTAATTTTGATATAACAATGATATCACCACCACAATATTTTTGTCAAATAAAATGAATTCAAAACAAATGTTTTCAGTGGCAAGAGCGATTGCGCAAAACCGCCAACGCAGTGCGGTTTTCATTCGGCGCAAAAGAAAAAAATAAGCGCCCACCTAGTGCTTGCGGATAGCAAGTCGAGTTTAAGCGCAATTTTTTGTTTGGCAGGGGTGGAAGGAATCGAACCCTCCTC
>CANQCE010000013.1 GCA_947589655.1 uncultured Clostridia bacterium
GAACAGAAAACTGACATGCAACCCAGAAACTGCAAGTATGTGCAAAATGCCAGCGCTGTTATATATCAAACGCGTGTCGGCGGACAAGTCCGATTTGTCTCCGAATAAAATTGCAAACGCCACAGAGCCATTGTCGCTGCCCATGTTTGAAAACAACACATCTTTTATTTTAAGCCGAAAACTTTCGTCCGCATTTAGTTTGTTGCCATGAACAAGCACATCTGCAATGTCCACCTCTGCAACATATGGAGTCCCATCACGCAAATAAAAACTTTTAAACTCGCCAAGTTCAAAAATTTTGGCTTTTATCACTGGTGCTGAAAACGAAATAATGTCGCCTGCCTGAATTTGCTGTTTGTTATCGCATGAAAGCGACAGCCTTATATTTTTGTCTTGCTTGCCGTTGATAAAAACATCTTTCAGCACAATGGTTGCTGCGTTTCCATAGGTGGAATAAGAAATGTCGTCAGACACCTTGGCAAAGACCTCTTGCTCTCCAACATAGTTTTTGCCTTCAAATAACATAATGCCCAGCGGTTGCAGCCCAAGCCCCAATCCAAAAAAGCAGATAAGCACCAAAAGTGAAACAAATTTTTTAGTAAAAACACAAAAAATACAAAGTGCAAGCAAACATACAGCAATGAAAATTATATTTTTTAAATCGCCTTCAAAAAGAAATTTTGCCGTTGAAATTGAAAGCACCAACGCCAAAAATCCAAAAAAAAGAGGTCTAAAATTAAAAATTTTCTTTTGTTTAGCCATTTATAGCGTAATTTTATCACAAAGTTAGCGTTTTTGTAAATTAAAAGCAGCCATTTAATTTTTTACTATTTTGTTGCCTCTTTTATATCTTTTGCAGTTGCAGCATATACAACATCTTGGCTCTTTCTGTTGACCCTGCTTATATTAAATTTTTCCGTATCAACGCCAAGACGGCTTTTGCAACGGTCGCTCATTTGCAGAGGTAAAAACCCTCCAAATTCATAAAACAAACTTACTTGCCCATCAGGTTTCAAAACTTTTGATAGCGATTTTAAAAAGTTATTGGACATCTCGGCATTTTTCTTCATTACTTGATAATCCGCATTGCTGTAAAAACTGCAAAAATAATAATGCAAAATGTTTGAAAGAATGACAATATCTTTTTGGCTAAAATTTTCACCAAGTCGATGCGCTGGGCAGAATTTGTGCCTGACTGGTTCCTTTAGCATGCCTATAAGCTTTTTTGTTTCCTTAAAAGTTTTTTCGCTTGCAAGATAAGGGTTGTTTCTTACAAAAATGCCTGGGTCACACTCCACAGGATAACCTTCAACTAAATTCCTCAACATAACATGTTTGTTAATGCCAGCATCTTCAAGAAAATTAAAAACTGCATCAAAAAAAGTTTTTGTGTTTAAACTTAAATGGCTGGAAAATTTGTCATAAATTTTTTTGTTAAAAAGCGGAATATCGCTATAAAAATCTAAAAAATCTTGCCTTGAAAGGTTTAAAAGCGCCGCTTGTTTAAGGTCATAGGCAAAAAATGTGAGTTCGTTTATATCAAAAGTTTCCACCGATTTTGCGCCAAAATATACGGCATTTAAGGCATGGTCTCCACTTGCGGTGACAGTTAAAACATCTTTATCTTCAAAAGAAGCAAATTTTTGAAAATAACCCAAATTTTCGTTTGTGGTAGCATAAAAAGAATACCAATTAGGCAAACAGCCCTCTTTGGCATCATTATTAAAAAAAGATTTCTCTCCATTTTTTAAAATTTGGAAGGTCGCATCTATTTTTTGTTTTAAAAGTGGGTCTTTTGCAAGTGTCATGGCATCATTATACCGCATTAAAAAAGTTTGTCAATAGGCATTTTTTGATGTTTTTTTAGCCTTTTTGTTTAATTTGGGCGGCTTGAGGAATTTTTTACACCTCGGTTTTCCATAAGCCGTGCAAGTTGCAATATTCATAAGCGGCAACAACCTTTGCATCCCCAACATACACTTTTGCCTCTGGCTGCTCGCCTGGCTGCAAAGTTACTAATACAAAATTTGTGTCAGTTTCCACTGCAATAAAGTTAATAAAATGTGCTTCCTCCATAGGATGTAAAACACTGCCCACCCTTACAGTGGCAAATCCATTTTCAACTGTAACCACTGGCAAATGTTTCTCCGTTGCAGCCTCCACCGTGTTGGCGGAAATTTCTTCCATTATTTCTCCGCAGCAAAAAACTGGAACACCTTTGTCAACAAGTTTAACAACAACATTGCCGCAGTGCTTGCATTTAAAAAATCTTAAACTTTTCATATCTTTTTTCCTTTTTCAAGAATTATAAATTTTTTCTAAAAGCTGGCGACCTCTTTGATTTGTTTGACAGATAAAGACTCACTTTGTTCTTTTGATTTTATTTAGCGCCTTTCATAACGCTTTGTAAAGCCATCAGTAAAGGTATATTCATAATATTTTTGTCCGTTAATATCAATTTCTCTTATAACAAATTTTCCTCTTTGTCCGTCAATGACATATTCAACTTCAATTTCTGTAACATTGTTTTTTATCTCGCGTTCAATTGAATATTTGCCACGTTCTGTTCCGCTAATAAATTCAATTTCATATCCAGTTTCCTTTTTATTGCGTTCATTCTCAGCCTCAAATTCAACAGAAGTTCTTTCTTTAAGTTGATTGTTGATAAAAATTGAATAAACATATTCTGTTTCAGTCTCACCAGTTTCGACAGAATGTTCTTGAACCATCTCAATACGATTTGATTTGTCATTTTGATATGCAACTATTTTAATTTCTGATTCGTTTTCGTCATGCTCTTGTTCATTTGTGCGTTGTCCTTCGAGGTTATATTGAACATTGTCAACAACCATTACGCCCATCAAAGAATACAGAGTCTCAACTTCGTCTTCGTCGACAGTTTGATTTCTTGGAGTTTCGGTGTAATACATTACATATTGAGTGTCATTTCCGTCAAAGTCCTTTCCTCTAATTGTCAATTTTGTTTGATAAGCAAACTCAGTATCAGGGTTAGTTTCAGATGTTGTAGAGACAACATCTTTTCCAAGAAAACTGTCAAGAGCTAGGAAATATTCATTAAACTTGTCAACTTGAGCTTTAACTCCCGCCTCTTGAGTTTCGCTTGTTGCTGCAACTTCAGAGAGAGATTGGAGTGCAGCTGCCGTTGTTTCACTCCCAAGCAATTTAACAGTTGAAACGGCGCCAAATCCGTAAATTTCATCAGCTGAAAACATTTTTGAATTTGATTTGCCACATCCAACAAACATAAGTGGGACACTGCAAGCTAGGCAAAGTCCTGCAATAAGAAATTTCTTTTTCATACTTTCTCCTAAATAGAACTTGAATCTAAGTTCTAGTGTGATTATATCACTGTCAAAAAAAATTGTTAAACAAATAAAAAGATTTTTTACATTTTTTGAATTGTTAAATTTTTTTACATTGTCTCCTTTATTTTTTGTTAATATAATTTATCATATCGTCCCAAACTCTCACTCGTTTAACTACTTCTCCGTTTTTAAGTAAATTTAAAAAGTCTTTAACAGAAACAAATTTAACATCATCAACTTCTTCCACTTGCAATTTTAATTTAGATACATCAACATCACTTTCTAAAATATAAATATAATCAAATTCGTTTTCTATTAAATACCCCCCCCCAGTTGCATGTTTTTCATGACGTTTATATATCCCAAGCAACTTTAATTGTGAAATGTCTGTTACAAGCCCTAATTCTTCTTCAATTTCTCTTATTAAAGATGTATCAGGTGTCTGACCGGATGGAATATGCCCACTGGCACTCATATCCCACAGTCCGGCATTTTTTTCTTTTAATTTTGAGCGCTGTTGCAAAAGGATTTGTTTTTTTGAATTTAAAATTATAACGCCAGACGCCTTATGCCATAAACCATTCTTATGCACATCTTTTCTTGAACAAGATTTTAAATAATTTCCATCTTCATCAAACACATCAACAAACTCGTCCATAATTACTCCTATAAAAAACGGATTTTTATTTTATCTTTGATTTAATTCCTTGAATTATTTCTTGATAACCTTCTGTTAAGTGCAGGCCACTGGAAGCAAGAGGCATCTCCAATCCTCGTTGCTGCTCATAGTTATACCATTTATCATAAAGATAATATGTTCCTCTATAATACTTTGCGTTTGGAAGTAATTCCCCATCTTGCACTTGCTTGTTGTTTACAATTAGGAAAAATCTATAGGACATAATATTGTCGATTGTGTAGAGGTCAATCGTGTTTCTTTCAACCAAAGCTGCAAGAGACTCTATCCATTCCAAATAAACAACAATTTTTGATTGAAATTTTTTGAAATCAAACTGATAGCTTGGATTGCTGTTATGCTTGTCCAATTCTGCAAACACATCAAATAAATCATAATCATTATAGAACGATTTGCTATATTCGACCAAAAAGGAAGCTGTGTTAATCTGTTTGTCCTTCTTAAATTGAATAAACAATGCTATAGCGCCGATAATAGCGGTAATTACAGTGACAATGTTTACAACTCTTGACCCAATATTGTCATCTAGCCACAAAGATGAAACAAGTGCTGCAATGATTAATATTGTGCTCAAAATAGTAATCAAAGATGTTTTTTTCATTTTCTTATTAACTCCTCTATAATAAAAGTTGTATATCTTATATTAACAATAACACACAAAAAATGTCAACAAAAAAACAAGCCCAAACCAAACTTTTGGGGCTCGATTTAGGTTTTGATTGGCGGACTGCCAGGGCGCTTATTCGCACCCTAAAATTCCAATGAAGAACTTTCGTTTTCTAGTTTGTTAGTTATGTTTAGTGCCGAAATAACATCTTTAAAGCCAACAAAGTTTGGCATATAGTTGTCAGTTTCTATGTCGGAGATCGCTATTCCACCTCTTGTTGTTAATCTCGAATCAATAAATTTATGATTGCCCAAGTAAATTGCACAATGTCCGGGATAAAAGTTTTCATCCGAGACATTGCTTTCTTTTAGGGATTGCCTGTGGAAAAATAATATATCTCCAGCTTTACATTTTGTGTCTATAAAGTTGATCTTTTGTTCTATTGAAGCATTTTCATCAATAAATTTTGGCTCGGCGCCAATTTTAGATGTGGCAATTTTACCTGTCCAACTGCCACCAAATCCGTTTTCAAGAATATCCACGCCAAAGAAATTCTTATATAGCACATACACAAATGTTGCGCAATCGAGTTTGCACACATTATCTTTTCTACCGGCATGCGAGACAAAATCCTGTATATATTGCCCAAAAGCCAATCTCTTTTGCCACTCGTTTGAAATTGCATTTGAGCTATCATATTCCTGCAAAAACAAATGTTGTCGCTCCACAAGGTTTTTGGAAGTTGCTATAATTTGTTCTTGGCTTAGGCCAATGTTCTTCAATGCGTTTTGGATTTGGTTTAAAGTTATTCCTTTGCAATATTTTAGCCGCATGACTGTGTTTGTGTCTGTAAAATTAAAAAATTTGCCAAAATAGTCCAAATCAAATTGTGTTGGTCGTCTCGAATAATATATACTTTGGAAATCATTCATCTCAATTATCGTGTCATCATCCCAAAGCTTAATTTGAATTTTCCCAATTTCAGTTATCGGCAAAGCAAGCATATTCAGATTCCACGATAAGTCACTTTTATCTTGAAAATCTAAGCAATCCATTCTTGGATCGCTGTAAAATAGCCCGAAAACGCCATATTTTTCATCTCTCAAAAACACTAAACAATTGGCATGATTTACAACTTTCCCATACTTATCTTTTGCCAAGCAACCTTGTACAGCACATGGAATGCCTCGCTTTTCGCAAAGCCTTTTCAAAATTGTGGCATATCCAACGCAGACACAATAACCATTGTTTAGAACATCTACATAACTTCTGCACGCTTGAAAAGGCGAGCCTTTTGGCGCAAATTTATAGTTTAGATTTGTTGCATAATGATAGGCACAAATAAAATACTCAAAATTTGATGACGCTTTCGAGTTTATTTTTTCAGCCACGTCATCAAGCAAATTTTCAGCTTTCAAATAATCATTTAAAGACCAAACGCCACCAAACCAATTTGTGTCTTGCACAACAATTTGATTGTTTGATGCCAACTTTCTTAAAATTTCAAGCTGCTGTTTGTTTACATTATGGTCGGTTATATCAACAACAACTTTTCCACTCATATTTTTTATTTTATCAACGTTTTCAATATTTAAAATTGTATCGAAATTACACCTCGCTGTTTTTATTATAATAAATCTTTCAAAAAAGTCAATATTTAGTTAAAATATATTACCATACCTATACAATCACTTAAAAAGAAAAGTTCACATCCATTTTTAAGTTTATGGTGCGAACAGTTCCCTTGTGGCGGAGACGGTGGGATTCGAACCCACGTGCCAAGTTTCCCTGACAACCGCATTTCGAGTGCGGCTCGGTGCGACCACTTCGATACGTCTCCAAAAGCTTTTTCATTTTATCACTTTGCGGCAACTTTTGCAACCCTTTGGCTATAAAAACATTTTGAAATTTTTAAAAAATATTTTTGTAAAATATTGAAAATAATTTGTGTTTTTGAAATTTTCTTGCTATAATTTGTCTAATGATGATATTTTTAGGAGGAAAAAAGTATGGAAAATGAAAAAGAAACTGAGAAAAATATAAAATTGTTTTTAATTCGAATAGGCATCCGCTGCGATTTTGTTGGCTTTACCTATTTGGTAGAAGCCACAAAAATTGTGCTAAAAGAGCCACAACTGATACACAACTTGAAAAAGGTTTTCAAAATGGTGGCAGAAATTTGCCAGCCAGAATACCCTGACAGAGTTGAAGCGAACATTCAAAATGCCATATCTTTTACATATAAAAAGAAAGGCTTTGAAAGCCTTAACAAATTTTTTGGAACCACAGTGCTCTGTGTCGGTCGTAAGCCAGCCACAGGGGAACTTATTGAACTGTGCGCCCAATATGTTCGCCTTGGGCTGTATAAAAATGAAGTTATATATGACAACGGAGATATTTTAGTTAGGCGGGCAGATTCACATAAAAAACAAGCCTGATTTGGCTTGTTTTTTTGTATTTTTTACTGCTTTTTTCTGTTTCTCATGCTTCTTTTATATTCGCCACCATATTTTGTAAGGGCGTCAAACAAAGAGCGCAACTTTTCACCAAGCGGCGTTAATGAATATTCCACGCGAAGCGGCATCTCTGTATAAACATCGCGCCTGACAAGCCCATCTTCTTCAAGCATGCGCAAATTTTCGGTCAAAACCTTGGCGCTTATCCCTTCAATGCCATACAAAAGATGCTTAAATCTTTGCGTGCCTTTTAAAAGCGAACGCAAGATGAGCACCTTCCATTTTGTTCCGAACAATTCCACTGCTGTAACAGCAGATATTTCCGACAATTTTTCCCCTGTTGTCATTTGCTTTATCTCCTTTTGCATAATATGATTTCTAAAAATATAGTAGGTTACTTTAAGGAAATCTATATCCTTACTTCTTTATATATGATATAATACACATATCAAACAAGAATGTCAACTTAGTTTGAAAATAAAAAAGGAGGAAATCATGGCAACAAAAACTACAAAAACAACTGCTGCTAAAGCCCCATGCGCTAAAAAAGCACCTTGCGCTTGCAAAACTGCAAAAGCTGCACCTGCTAAAGCACCAGCTAAAAAAGCCGCTGCTACAAAAGCTGCCCCAGCCGTAAAAGCTGCACCAGCTAAAAAGGCCGCTGCTACAAAAGCTACTCCTGCTGTTAAGGCAGCACCTGCAAAGAAAGCTGCACCTGCTAAAGCACCAGCTACAAAAGCTGCACCAGCAAAGAAAGCTGCACCTGCAAAAGCACCTGCTAAAAAAGCCGCTCCAAAAAAGAAATAAGTTTGAGCGAACAAAAAAATCCCTAAGGCATTCCTTAAGGATTTTTTTTATTTTAAAAAGTTTTTTGTTTGCAAAGATTCCAAATAATCTCCATTTTCGTCATTTGTTATAAGGTTTGGCATCACTTTTGTGCCAAATCTGCCACCTTTAACCGCTTTGACGAAAACAGTTTTAACTTTTTCCTTGCCGTTTTCAGTAAAAAAAATTTCTTTTGTGGAGAGTTTATGTTTTTGTAAAGTGCAAATAAGTTCGCTGCATCTTTCGGCTGGCTCACAAACATAAAAACTTCCACCATCTTTTAAAATCTCGCTTGCAATTTGGCAAAGCGCATCTAAATTTAAGCAAACTTCTTCCTTTGCAATTTTGTTACAATCGGTTTGTTTAAAATTTGTCGGCTTAAAATATGGCGGATTGCAGAAAATTACATTTGCGCACCCTTTTTCTATATAATTTTCAAAATTTTTTATATCTTCACAAAAAACTTGAATTTTTTGTTGCAAATTGTTAATTAAAATGTTTTTATTTGCCAAGTTTGCCATTTGCGGCTGAATTTCAAAAGCAAAAATTTTTTCAAGCGGATTTTTTGCTTGCACAAGTATGGAGATAACTCCGCTGCCTGTGCCAATTTCAACTGCAACATCCCCAGGTTTTGTGCGAACAAAATTTGCCAGAATTACGCTGTCAGAAGTGAAGGTGTAAAGGTTTTTATTTTGCACAATTTTTAAATTGTTGCATTGCAAATCTTCCAGACGCTCGCCATTTTCAAGCGTAAAATCTTTATTTTTTGCTCTCATCCTCATCTTTCCTAAACTTTAAGTCTTCCAGTGCATATGTTTTTATTTCCGTATCATCTCCACGCACAAATTTAACATCAACTTCTTTTTTCAACAAATCATTGAACACAACTGTGCCTTTGCCGTCTTTGGTGCTGACCTGCGTGCCAACTTTTGGCATAATTTTAAGTGCCTCTTGATAAGTGGAGTTTTCATAGGCAATACAACACATCAATTTGCCACACAGCCCAGAAATGCTTGCCGGATTAAGCGAAAGGCTTTGATTTTTTGCCATCTTCATCGAAACATGGTCAAACTCGCCCATGTTTTGAACGCAACAACAAATTTTTCCGCAAGGTCCAAAACCGCCAAGCATACGAACTTCATCCCTGCTGCCAATTTGACGCAATTCCACACGTTTTTTCAAAGTTTCTGCAAGTTTTTTTACAAGTTCTCTAAAATCCACGCGGTTCTCTGCGGTAAAGTTCACAATATATCTGCTGTTGTCATAACTTGCTTCAACTTGAACAACTTTCATATCCAGCCCAAATTCTTTAACCATTTTTTTGACGGTTGGAAGAAGTTTTTTTGCCTCGTTATCATATTCTTCCGCCTTGTCAACAACATCTTTGTCCACCTTTTTTATAACATTTTTAAGCGGAGAAAGAAGTGTGGAAGGGTCAATCATTTCGTGTTGTTTTATCACCACGCCCAAATCTTGCCCTTTTTCCGATTCCACAATAACATAGTCGCCAGCCTGCAACTGCAAGCCGTTTGGCGAAAAAGAATAAACATGATTTCCGTTTTTAAATTTCACGCCGACTGTTTCTATTTGCATAAATATTTTACCTCCAAAATTTTAAGTAAAAGGTTGTCTATGGCAACCGTTAAGTTTGCATTAAATTCCAATTTTTCGCGGAACGAATTTAAAAGCCAAGCAATTTCACAAAGTGCACGAACAGAATATTCTGCCTCCACATTTTTTAAATCTGTTAAATAAGGCTTTAGCCTGCAAAGGTTTTCCCCTTCACATTTAATTTTAATCATGTCTTCAATGCCAAGGGAGACAACCTGCAAGATGATGTCCATTTCGCTGCGATAATCCAAAAATTTGGTTGAAAAAGCAAGCACCTGTTTGCTATTTTTCATTTGCGTAAGCAAACTAACTGCAAAATCTACCAAACTTTTCAACTCGTCTTTTTTTGCGAGCATCAAAGTTTTGCCAATGTATCCATCCCCCAAAATGTTGGCAAGCGTGTCGGTGCAAATTTTTGAAATTTCCTCTGCCTGAAGTGGCAGTATTTTTATTTTTTCGCACCTAGATTTTATTGTTGGCAGAACTTTTTCTTCGGATTTTGCGCTTATAAAAAAGTAAACGTTTTGTGGCGGTTCCTCCAAAATTTTTAACAGTTTGTTTTGCGCTTCTTCCGTGGCGTTGTCAAAATTTTGCAATAAGAAAATTTTATATGGCAAATTCACTGGCCTGACATATGCCTCGGCTACAATTTCGTTTGCATCGGCAACCAAAATTTTGTCCGTCTTTGGATACACTTTAACATCCAAATCAACTCCGCTTTGAATACGTATATATTCTCCACTTTTTTCATTCATAAGGTCAAATGTTGGATATTCCATTAAAAGTGCGGCAAGCGTGAGCACGGCTTGGGATGTAATTTCGTCTTCGCAGAAAAATAAAGTGGCGTTGGAAAGATTTCCGCTCTCTTTCTTCTCCACGAAGTCTTGAAAAAACTGCATATTTTTAATTTGCTCGGCAATGCTCATGAATATATTTTATCATATAATAAACAAAAAAGCAATCAACAGTTATAATAAAAAATCCCTTTTAAACAAGGGATTTTAATTATTTTTGCCTTTTGTTTTTAAGTTTCACTATTTTATGTTCAATAAATTTATAAATTTCGCCCAAGAAAATGATTGAAATTGAAAGCCCTAAAACAACCGCCCAGCAAGAGATGCTTAAACTTTCAAGTTTTAAAACCTTTCCAAAATCTGTTAAAGCCATTAGTGCCAAAAGTCCAAACCCAAGCACCAGTGCAATCACAAAAAATTTATTCTTGAAAGGGTTTGATTTAAAACAACTCATTTTTGTTCGCGCTGTGAACATATAAAACAACTGGATAAAATTTAACGTGTAAAATGCCATTGTTATTGCCACCGCCTCGTTGTGCATATACAGCCCAAAAAGATAGGCGCCCATGGTTAGTGCTGTTTGCATAAAACCAAGTATCAAAAGCGAAACACCCATGCCTCCACCAAACAAGCCTTCACCCTCTTTACGCGGCTTTTCTTGCATAATTTCTTTTTCCACAGGTTCAACGCCAAGCGCAATGGCTGGCAAGGTGTCGGTTATAAGATTTACAAACAAAATTTGCACCGGCAAAAGAAATGTCAGCCCAGGGAAAATTATTGTCAGCAAAAACAGAGACAAAATTTCTGCCATATTTGCAGAGAAAAGATATTTGATGGTTTTTTGAATGTTGCTATAAATTTTTCTGCCTTCTTCAACGGCAACAATTATGGTGGCAAAGTTGTCATCTGTTATTAAAATATCGGCAACATCTTTTGTAACGTCCGTGCCTGTTTTGCCCATGCCTATGCCAATGTCCGCCTTTTTCATGCTTGGGGCATCGTTCACGCCATCGCCAGTCATGGCAGTTATGTGCCCATTTTGTTTTAACGCTTCAACAATGCGCACTTTATGTGCCGGGGAGACGCGTGCAAAAACATTTTTTTCTTCCACAACTTTTTTAAATTCTTCATCCGAAAATGCATCAATTTCTTCGCCAGAGAGAACATCTTTCTCATCCGCTGCAATGCCAACTTGGCGTGCTATGGCAAGGGCTGTATCTTTATAATCCCCCGTTATCATAATTGGACGCATGCCAGCCTTGCGGCATTTTTTAACTGCATCGTAAATTTCTGGGCGTGGCGGGTCTTGTAGCCCACAAATTCCTATAAAGCAATAACCGTCATCATCAATGCTGAAAGTTTGTTTAAAGGCAAAGCAAAGCACCCTTAACGCATTATTGCACATCTTTTTGTTCTGTGCCAAAATTTTTTGCTTAACTGCCTCATCAAGTGCGGCAGTGCCATTGTCTGTAAGATAGCCTGAGCACTTTTCAAGCACTCTGTCAAGCGCACCTTTTAAAAAGCAAACCTTTTGCCCATTAACCGAATTGAGAGAAAACATCATTTTGCTTTGAGAACTGAAAGGAACGTCTGCAAGTCTTGGATATTTTTGTTCTGCGCTTGTTTTGTCAACTCCCTTTTTGGCGGCATAATCCACAAGCGCAAGTTCGGTTGACCCACCAACATAACCTTTGTCGCCTTGTTTAACATCATTGCAAAGAACCATACAATTTAAAAAAATGTCAAATTTTTCGCTTTTTTCATCAAAAAAATGGAATTTTTCAACAATTTTCATTTTGTTTTGCGTTATAGTGCCAGTTTTATCGGAACAAATAACATCACACGAGCCCAACATTTCAACGGCATGCATCCTTTTTACAATCGCCTTTTGCTTTGAAAGTTTTGCAATGCCCAAACTCATGATTATGGTTATCACGGCTGGCATACTTTCAGGTATCGCCGCCACAGAAATTGCCACCGCTGTTAAAAACGCTCTTAAAATTTGATTAGGGTTTGCAATCGCCTCCAAAACAAAAGAAACTGCCGCCATAAGCAAAATTATATATGTTAAAAGTTTTCCCACGCTTTGCAAACTTTTTTGCAGAGGACTGTAATCTTTTTTTGTTTCTTTAAGTGCCGTTGCAATTTTTCCAAGTTCAGTTTGCTGCCCAATTGCAACAACAATCCCTTTGGCATGTCCACTTTCCACAACACTGCTTGCATATGCCATATTTTTTCTTTCCGCCAGCGGCACCGACCCTGAAAAAACCGTCTCTGCCAATTTTTCCACCGCTTCGCTCTCACCAGTAAGCGAGGCCTCTGCCACCTTAAAATTTGATGTTTCAACAAGCCTTAAATCTGCTGGCACAATGCTGCCTGCCTGCAACAAAACAATGTCTCCGTGAACAAGTTCAGCGGTTTTTATTTTATAAACTTTTCCTGCTCTAAGCACCGTTGTTTCGGGCATTGTCATGTTTTTTAAACTGTCAATGGCCTTTTCACTTTTACGCTCTTGAAAAACGCCAAACAGTGCATTTGCCACCACTATGCCCAAAATTAAAAGCCCATCCACAAGTTCGCTGGAAGATTGTTCCAAGATGCCTATTAAAATGGAGATTATTCCTGAAATTAAAAGAACAAGCACCATAAGTTCTTTTATCTGCGCAAAAAACTTGCTTAAAAAAGATTGGCGTTTTGCACTTTTAAGCTGCACTTGCTTTGCTGCTGGCAAGCGCACTGCCACTTCTTCCAAAGAAAGCCCTTCCGCATTTGTGCGGCAAATTTCCATGCACTGTAAAATTGTTTTCTGTTCAAAATTTTCTTCCACAAAAACTCCTGAGATATTTTACTTAACTTGTCGCGGCAAATATGCCAACTCGACAACTTTTGCAGAAGTTTTTTATAATCAATTAAATTATGAACAAAGAAATAATAGCCATTGCAACAAGTTCCAACGAAAACCATTTAAGGCTTGCTTTTGAAGTGAGTTTTATCATAACTTTAATGGCAAAAATGCCAACTAAAAAAGCGGTTAAAAATGAGAGGCACGTAGGCACAATTGGCAATGCAACGGGCGCAGCAGAAGTGCAAATTTCATATATTTCCATAAGCAAAGAAAGAATAATGATTGGCACGCTCATCAAAAAAGAAAATTTTGCCACGTCTTGTTTGTCTTTTCCTGACAAAAGCCCTGCACTGATTGTGCTGCCAGAGCGTGAAATTCCTGGAAAAACTGCAAAACCTTGTGCAATTCCCATAAAAAATGCAGTTTTTAAGTCAATTTTTTCGTTTTTTCGCTTTTTTGAAAAAATTTCTGCAAACATAAGTAGCACAGCCGAAATGGAAAAACATAATGGCAGCAGCGCCCCTGCAAAGGACTGCTTTATAATTGGCAGCAGCACAAGCACAATTAAACAAGTTGGAATTGTGGCAACAACCAAACGGATTGTGCTATCAGAAAATGGATGTCTTATCATCTGCCAAATGTCTTTGTGAAAAACCACAACAATGGAAAGCAGGGTCGCCACATGCAAGAGTATGCTTAAAAACAAACTTTCGTCCAGCCCAAAAATTTTGGAAAACAGCACCAAATGCCCAGAAGAAGAAACCGGCAAAAATTCAGCCAACCCTTGCAGCAAACCCAAAAAAAATAAAGCAAGAAAAATGTTCATAAACCCTTCCTCGCTTTATTTTATTTTTTTATTGGACAAATTATTTATCTTTTATGCCTTTCTTGCAAGTTCGTCAGTCTCTTTCTTCTTTTTGCGGTTTCTAACAAGCAAAATGATAAGAAGAATTATCAAAATTGCAACAATTGCAATTATAAGATAAACAAACCAAATTGAAGTGCCGCCATTGATGAATGTTGCGTTTGCGCCTAGCACGCCAAACAATCCGCCATAATTGATGGTCTCGTAAACAATGGCATTTGCAACATCCCTTGCGGAGTGCTTGTTAAAGTTAAACGAGCCGTTAAACGGATTTTCATTTGTTCCGATTGGTGTCCAGAATTTTTCGCCCAAATTTAAATTGTTGTCCAGAATATAAGCACAATCGGCATATTTGTTCCCAACCTTGTTTGTTACTCCGCTGTTTACAAGCAGCATCATAAGTATAAGGTCCTCGGTCGTTTTTATATGATAAGGATTTTTTGCCGTTCCAGAGCCAACAAGTGCATCAATTTCAAGCGCAGTATCTTGCCAGAATAGTCTTGCAAATTTAATTTCAACAAAGATTGTTCCAGAAATTTCAAATTCATTTAAAAGTTCGTTACTTAGAACAACATTGCCATCGGCAAAGAACCTTTGCATATCTGTGAGCGGTCGCCCACTTATGCCGCTTATGGAAATTGATGAAACTGTGTAGTGCGGCATTGTTATAATGCTAAATTCAACATTGTTGTCTTTGTTTACCCTTATATAAGAGGTTGGGCGCCCTTGATATGCTATAACGCCTGCCAAATCCACATTGTTTAAATCGACCGCATCTGTCAAATTTTGCCCATCAGCAAACGCACGCGAAATATACACAGTTTTGTATGCGTTTGTGAAATATGGAACAATTGCCACCCTGTTGTTTGCATCGGTCCCCAGCACTTTTAACGAATAGTGCAACCTGTTGCCAACTATCTGCGTGAGCGTTATGTCTTCACGGTTCCAAGATACGCTAAATTCGCTGCTCATTGCAACTATAAATGTTATAGTGTCGCCCACTTTCACACTGCTGGTTAATACATTTTTTCGGAAATTGCTGCCGATATATGAGCCCAGTGAGATTGTTCTGTTTGTTCCATCCAAAGATTTTCTGTTCATG
>CANQCE010000014.1 GCA_947589655.1 uncultured Clostridia bacterium
CGGCTGTAAGGGCAATGTTATTTGTTTGTGCCTCTCTTGTCATGGCAACTTGAACTTTCTTCAGACTGTCAAGTTCGCCAGCCAAAATTTGCTCTTGCGTGTATTCTTTTGTTGAAAGAACAAAGGTTGTCTCTTGCCCAGCCTGCATGCCAGTAACTTTAAGGGTGCTATAAACTTGCGAGCCGCTTTCGGTCATAATGTTGGCAATTTCAAAACTTCCTGTTCTTGCAATTACAGAGGTGTTGCCGCTTTCGCTGCGTGAGAGGATTCCTTGCCCAACTGCTGTGTAATTCTCTTGACCTTCGTTATAGAAGAATTTAGGCTCACCTTTGTGGTCAAACTCAAATACAAAGAATTTCTTGTTCTGCAAATCTTCTTTTGAATTAAGCACGCCAGAAGCCATGCTGCCAGTGATGGAAACATATTCGGTGTAAGTGTAATCATTGGCGTTTTCAAGGCTGATAATATTTGCTGGGATTTCGCTTATCTGATAGTATGTAACGCCTGCGCTAAATCTTCCGCCTTCCAAATTTGCTTCTGTAATTTTATTGTATTGGTTTCCAACAAAAGTATAGTAATCCACGCCTGCAACAGGGGCAGGAACAGCTGTTGTATCAACTTTAACATATGTTGTCATCATGTTTGTATCAACATTCACAGAGAGAACTTTCTCGTTGTGGATAACAAACGATGTGCCCTCACCTGGTGCCATTTGAACTTCCAAAGTGTTGTTCAAAATGTTCTCGCTTGTTGGTTCCAGCCTGTCACCGTCAAGAACATCACTGCGGACAAACAATTTTTCAATTTCTCTTGTAATGCTAACCGTTCTGGAAACCTCGCAAGTGTTGCCTTTGCCTTCTGCGTTTTCATTTGGGTTATACAAGGTGATTGTCATTGTAACATTGTCAAGTTGTTGATTTGTGCCAAACAGCCAGCCATCAACATGAGGAACTATGTAGCGATTTTGTTCAGTATCTGCCGAGCCCTCGTCAAACTTAACGCTAACATCACTATTTGTGTCGCCATAACTTGAAATGAATTTTATGCCGCTTGTTATCTCGCCATCTTCATTTGATGTTGTGCCTTTTGTAACAATGTTGCCATTTTTCAAACCTTCTATTTGAGCGGTGGTATCTGCCGTTATCTTGTCGGTATTGGCGGCATGAGTGTTGTCATTAAGGAGTGCATCTCCGCCTATCCAGTGATTGCCAAGGTAAAAATCAATTCTCTTAATTTTAAGGTTTGTAACTTCCGATTTCAAATCTTTCTCGTTAGGTTTAAGCGAACTTACATCCACATTGTTAACGTCATAGTTAAATGCATATGCAGGGATGCCTTGCAATGTCACATTAACTTTTTTGCTTCCTTCTGTTTCGTTCTTTTCAAATGTAGGGTCTTCGTCACGGTTTTCAACAGAAAGTTCTGTTGAAAGTGCAACGCTTTCGTTTCCGCCTGCGTTTGCATCAACATATTCAACTTTAAGCCCTGTTGCGGTAGCATCTTCAGAGGTGCTTGTAATTTCTGCAATTTCAAATTTAACATTTGCCCCGTTGAAAAGTTCGTTTGGAATTTCTGACTTGTTATCATTATCAGTTTCAGCCAGTTCAAAGTTTTTAATTCCGTCCACTCCGCCATCTGTGCTGAGTTTTGCGGTCCAAAGTCCACCCTGGCCAATCTCCTTGGTAAATATGTCAATTTCTGCATACTTCTGCGTGCTTGTTGTTATGGTTGTTTCGCCAGATTTAATCAACGTATCCACTTCTTTTTGAATATCGTTGGCATTTTTGTCTTTTATTTTTAATCTATTAGTCAAAGTAACAGTGATGGTGTATTTGAATGTAATGTTATTTTGTGCCGTCACTCTGATTGTGTTGGCATAGTTTGTGCCGTTATCGTCTGTTGCCTTACTTGTGGCATATGTGAAATCGCCATAACTGATTCCCTTGGTATCTTCCTGCCCACCTGAAACCATGCGATAAACTGAGCCAATTGAAATTTCTGCATTTTCTACAAGAACAGTTGGCGTTACATCCTTAATGCTTGGATTAATTAAGGATTCAATCTGGAAATAGAAGCGTGCCATGTAGCCAAAATTATTTTCAAATTCCACAAAGAATTGTTTTTGCCCAAGTGAGAGTGCTGCCAATTTTATTGAAAGTGTGGAATATTTGTTTTGAGCAGTTGAAGCCCCTTCAGTTGGAACCCCCTCATATGTTGTTTCGTTATTAACGGTGCCTACATTTTTCCACTTGCCCTCTGCTTCTGCAAACAAGTTGTTCATGTTTGTATAGTTGTTGTAGCCCACCTCTTGATAAGTTGTGTAACGATATGTAAAGCGGTCGGCAACATTGTCTTTGCCACCATACATATATGCCCTTATTGCTGAAGCGAGAATTCCGCTGTATTGTGGGTCGGTTGTGAACAGGTTAAAGGTGTCATTTCTTGCAATGTCTGTGCTGTCAATGCGGTATGGATTGTTCATGTTGTTTGTAACTGACTGGTGCTTGCCTTCAAACACCTTGGTGTAGTTGCTGGACACAATTGCTTCGCCGCTATCATGGTTTGCTTTAAATTCAATCTTTGTGTTGGTTCTGTCGCCGTCTGCATTTGGAACAACTCTAAACAAAATGTTGTGATATTGGGTTATTGTTTGACCTTCGTCTATTGTTACAGAATATGTAACTTTAAGCATAACGTGGTTGCCATCGTTGTTGCAGCCTTGTGCAAGAATGTTATAGTCATATTCCTTGTCACTCTCGGTTTTTTGTCCGTTTATAACAATATAGTTGTAAATGTTGTTGTCGCCCTTGCCACTGTTGATAGCCATATTTGCACGTGGAGAAAGTCCGGTATGGTAGGTGTAATATTCCTCATCCGTGCCGTGTTTTTCTGCCATTAACTTGTTATGAATTTCGCCTGCAACTTTTGCCAGCCTTTGTTCATCGGTGTCTGTGGCAAGAACTCTTGTGTTCTCGTAGTTTACTGGAACATCTTCAAAACCATAAATTTGAACGTCAAAGTTTGCTGGAGATGCCTTCATCATGTCGGCGGTATATTTCTTTGTAGTGCCGTTTTCTGTTCTTGTTGTGGTAATTCCAAAGTTGAAATCGTCAAGCAAACTCTTGGTCTGTCCGTTTGTGCCAACCGCAACAACGTCTGCCACTGTATAATTTTCTGCGCTGTCGGCATTGCCTGTAATTTGGAAATCAATTTTAAGTTCAAATGTATAAACTGAGCCAGTATCTTCGCCACCTATAAGAATTTTGTATGTTGTCTCTTTGTTTAAATCGGCTGTGGTCAGTTTAATGTCACTGGCTGGTTTTGAGTTATCCCAATCTTTGCCCAAGAAAGTAACTTGGTTTTCTGCATCTGTTGTTTTAATTTCAACTCCGCCATATGTAGCAATAATTCTGGATGTTATAGTTGGCGTTGCGTTTTCAGCATAAATGCTGTCATCACTAACCTTTCCATCCTCTTGACTTCCTTGAGTAAGCTTGCTGATTGTGTATTTATATGTATAGCCTGTCAAGCTTTCGCCAATATCAACATTTATAAGTTGCCCTGCGGCAGTGGAAGACACTTCAAGGTATCGAACGCTTGTGGTTCCGCCTTCGGCCTTTTCAAATTTTGCATAGTAAGTTCCTGCGTTTTTAAGGGCATAACTTAAAATTCTGTCTGGATTGAACAGTGCTTTATCGCTATATTTTGCCAAATCTTCTGCATAAACTTCTTCGCTGGTATCATAGTTAGGGGCATTTCTCTTAATGGAAATTGCCGAGCCAGCATCAACAATGATAACGTAGTTCCCTGCACTAGAGCGAACATTGTTTACCGAAATATCAAGTTCCACTCTGCCGTTGCTGGTGCTTCTTGCAAGTTGGAAAGTGAGGTTCATTTCAAGTTGTTCCGCAACATATGCAAGGTAGTCAGCATCTACATTTTCTCCCTCATATGTCTCTTGCCAGTGTGCTTTTGAAAGCACTTTTATATTTTGCAGGATGGCCCTGTTTGCAGTTTCTTCGCCAACCACGGTGTTTTCAACGCCTTCAACCGTTACAATAACATTGTTTTTGTTGGCAATGGAAACATTCCAAGTTGTATCAATGTCCGCTTTTGTATCTATGAGCGATTTCCACTCCACTCTGTTGCCCATGCTGACATTTGTATCGTCAGTTGTTTCAAGAGCATATTGTGCTGGTGAGGTAAGAAAGTTCGTAAATTGTCCTGAAACATAGCCGTTCTGCTCGTTTGTTGAAATATGCTCAGATGTAAGTAGCGTTTTGCCGTCTGGTGCTGGCATATTGTATTTCACTTCAACATTTGGCTTAATTTTATAGGTATATCTTATATTAAATGTGTAAATTGTATTTCCAGCAAATTTATATGCAACCTTAATTGGTGTGCTTGAAGAAATTAAAGCCGCAACTGTTTCTGGAATTAATGTGTAAACCTTGTCGGTTATATTTTTTTCTTCATCATGAACAAACACATAGTCCCCAACGCCTTCGTCTGGCAATTTTGGCAATTGAGATTCAAAATCTTTGATATTTATAGCATGTTCGTCTCCGCCAAACAGTTCTTTGCTTGCAGGAATGACAATTTCTTCTGGAATTGTTGCACTCTTTTTAACTGTTATGGTGAATGGATAAGTATATTCTGTTCCACTTTCGGTTACAACCAAGTTGAACTTAAAGGTCGCATCTCTGTCAAGGTGTGCAAATTCAATGGTTCTGTTCTGCCAAGCGATTGCTGCCGCCATGCTCTCATGTGTTGCCTGCTCTGTGGTTATTTTAACAAGTTGTGCAAGTGTTGGCAGTTTTTCATCACCACCAAGGTGTTCATCGCCGTTTAACAGTTCAACATTAACCTCGCTTACATTGTCTGTATGGGTAATTGTTTTAAGTAAGGTTTTCTCGCCGCTATAGAAATTGTATCTTTCGCCGCCAGTAAAGCTATCGTTAAGGGCAATTTCATATTTTCCTACAATGGTAACAACAAACTTAACAGCAACCTTTTGTTCAGTGTAGAAATAGATGTTAAAGGTTGTGTCTTGTTCAATGTTATCCTTTGGAGTTATGGTCAACTTGCCATCTTGCCAAGTTATGCCATCTTGTTCTGCTGTGACATTCTCGCCCTGTGCGTCATAAATCATGTTAAATGATTTGACAGGTGTTTCAATGTTGTTGCTTGCGCCTTTTTCAAACAAATTAACACTGTAAGTGGCTGCCTCATCGCCGGCTTTAAGGTTTACCTGATAAATGTTGTCAGTGTTTTTCTGTGCCGTTTCCTCCCCTTTTGTAACCTCTGAAACATATGTTTTGCCTTGGTTGAACTTGACAACATAGTCCAAACTGCCGCCAACAATGCCGTAAACGCCGTCTTTAAATGTTTTTCTTACAACAAGGGTAAGTTCTTGTTTTTCACTGGAAAGTGTTACAATCAACTGTCCATTTGCAAGTGCATCTGTATCGTATGTGTAATCCGTGGTTGCAACTCCGTTTACTGTTGCAGAAACAATTTCATATGTTGCGGTTAAGCCGTTTTCGGTATCGTTCCATGTTGTGCGTTCACGCAAGGATGGGTCAGAAATCCTCTTAGAGCCACTTAGCCCCTCTTTTCCGTTATGTTCCGTAAATTCTTCCGTTAAGTCCACAGTGTATTTTGTGCCGTCAAAATTAGGTGAAAGGGCGTCCAAATATTCGGCATCCGCTGCAAACGGATAGGTGATGCTGCCAGCGGCAACATCTGGCTTAACATGTATAACATACTTAACGCTGTAAGAAAATTCGTTTCTTGTAAAGGTTGCGGTTAAAACAACATACACATTGTTATAATCTTGGCTCAGATGGTTGATATACAACTTGTTCGCATCGTCACCTTCACCTCTGTATGCCACAACTTCTTTAATTTCTTTCTTCTCGCTGCCCACAAGTTGATAAGTGTCAATTTTTAGGCTTGGCTCACTTTCAACCAGTCCTTTATTGTAATAAATTCCGTAGCCGTCAAAGTCCTCTTGGTCGTTTAGTGCTTCGCCATAAGCAGTTGCAGGCTCGCTGTTTGTTGTGTCGTGAAGGATTGTATAAACATTTCCTGCGCCCAAAACTTGTTTAACACTGGCGCCTTCTGGGTTTGTTATAAGCGTGTTAAAGTCAACGTCGCCAAATGTGTTGTATTCAAGAGTTTTTTCGCCAGCCTCATCTGTAAAATCTTCACTTTCTGGAAGATAATATACAAATGTTTCGCCAATACGCGTTGCAATTGCTGGCATTGTAAGTTGAACTCTAAAAGTTTTTTCGTCTGCATCGGCAACATTTTTCTCCACAGTAACCTCGTTGGATGTTGCATTGAACAAAGGCCCGCTGTTAATATCGCTGTAAATATATGTGCCAGTCAAGGTCCCCTCTTGATTTGCCCCTGTGTTTGTGCCAGTTACAAGCCCTTTAATTTTATCTCTGCCGTTTTCATCTTTTGCAACACTAAATGCGTTCTCGGCATTTAAATAATACTGTTTTGCAACCTGAATTAACAGATATGTTTTTGTTACATCATTTCCGTCTGCATCTGTGGTTTTGTATCTAACAGTTTTAACAGGAGATTTAAATATGTTTGCAACAGTTTCTGTATCGGTTGAGCCAAAGCCAATGTTAAGGTCAATGGTTGCGCTTGCTCGCTCTGTGCAAAGAACTGGCGTGCCGCCTTTCTTTATGCAAACTGCCACAACATTTTCTGTTTGCCCATCATCTTCTCTGCTTATTGCAAATGTTTGAATAAACTTTTCGCCAAGGTTCAAACTTAACAAGCCTGCTTTGTCGCGAACCTTGTAAGCATTGTTTGAAATGGTAATAAATTTAAGATTGTCGTTTCTGTCTGCGCCGCCAGTAACATTGGTGAATATAAAGCCAGTTGTTTCAAAAGTTTCTAGTGCCGTGTCATCTGTAAGGTGGTCTATGTATGAGGTTGCACGATAGAATTTGTAGTGTGCGCCAAAACTTGCCTCTGTCAACTTGGTTAAATCAAGTGTAGGTGCAGTTTCGCTTGCATCAACTTGTTCTTCAATTAAAATGTTAGGGTTCAAATAAAGTTTTATGCTGCCGCTGTTTAGCGCATAATAGTTGTTTTGCTCATAATACAGTGTAAATGAAAGGTCTGTGAACTTGTAAACATCTTCTATCTTCAATTTCAGATTGTCTTCTGCATCTTTTACGATAGAAATTATTCCATTGCCAGAAACCAAATTCTCTTGAACCAAAAGCCCAGTTTTGTCGGCAACAAGCGTGTCTTCATTGTTGTCCAGTGCGGTTTTCAGCCCTTCGGACCACTTGGCTTCCTCGCCGCCGCTTAACTGAAGCACCTTGTCAAGGTCATATTCTGCGCCAGCAAACAAACTTATAACATTGGTTTGTTCGGTTTTCTTTACAAGGTAATCTTTATACTTTTCAATTTCCGTTTCAAACCTGTTTGTAATGTTGTAAGGTTTTGTGATTTTCAGTTTTAAAGAGATGTTAAATGTTGTGCCGTTTTTATCCATTATCACAAATTCAACTGTGGTGCCAAGGCCAAATGTGGCGTTTAAATCCATTGATGTTATGTCCAGATAAGAGCCATCTTCTTTTTGCCCTGTAAAGTCAGACATCTTTTCGCCAGCAAGATTTTCTGTGTTGTTTTTAAACGTCAACATTTTGCTCAAATCTTTAGAGTGAGCATCTGACAAGCTCTTGGCAAAACTGCTGCTAACCTGAATAACATATTGGGTTTCGTCAAGTTTCTGGGTCTCGCTTGTATAAAGTTCAAACAACTCTTTAAAGGTAACAGTTGCCCCCGATTTTCCTTCAAGTTCATATGTAATCTCGCCAGTTTCGTTTTTGCCGTTTGTTTGAATAAAGTCTGACTCGCCAGCCTTTTTAATTCCATACACGCCAGAGGTTGTAATAGAAAAAGTTAAGGTTTCCATTAAATCAACCTCTGCGCCGTTACTTCTAACTTTAACTTGCTGGCCGTTGCTATCCAACACTTTTACCTTAAGCATTGTGGTCTTTGCGGTACTGTCGGTGCTTCTAAAGCCTATGATTTCTGTTGCATCGCTATTGAACACAAGCAGCTTTTCATTGCCTGTTTCTTCAAAACGGATTTTATAAAGGCTTGTTTCGCCAGATGTTGGAATTGGCTGATTAAAGCGGTCTTTAAGTGTATAATTCAACAAACTTCCAAGTGTGTCAACAACTCCTTGAAGGGTGTCGCCTTCCAAATGTTTTTCGCCCCAAGAGATGCTTGCCTTTCCTTGTTCTCCAATTGTGGAGTTTTTAACAACAATCGGTTGCGTGCTATCAATGTCTTCTTGCTCTTTATACCCTGCCGACAGGCTGTCCAAGCTTACAGGCATTTGATAATATATGTGGAAATGATTGCCAACATCCCCTTCACCGTTAACTGGAACGGCAATAGGCTCTGGCTGAACGCCATTGTCATACAAAAGTTTTAAATAAACATCCGCATCCGTAACCACATTGTTGCTAGCGGTTGCCCCAAACAAATTTTCGTTAATTACAAGGTTGCCTGTAAATTTAATTCCGTCAGTGCCGCTGGATGTAAGTTCGTTAAGTGTAACATATTGGCTTTCTTCATTTATCTCACCCTGCGCGTTTGTGCAAACAACCCTTAATCTTCTGTTGCTTATAGCCTCCAAAATCTTGGACCTTGCAGCCTCTTTTTCTTCCGCATTGCCATCCAAAGTGTAGGTCAATGTGAACTCTAACACATTTTTTGTTTCGCCGCCATCATATCTGTTTATGGCTGAGATGTAATAAACATCGTTTTCCTTTTGCTGATTTGCCCCATCTGCAAACTTAAAGGTTGGCTGCATATTTTTTGTGGAGAGAGTGCTATCAACATAAACCAACTTGTTTTGGAAACTTAACTGAACAATTTTGTAGTGCCCATAAGCATCATAATCAATTTTTCCATCTGGGGTGGATTTTATTGTTGCAATAACAACATACACCTCTGCCCCTGCAGGCAGTTGTGCTTGTGCCACCAATGTGGAACCATCAATTTCCCAAAGTTGATAACTTTTCTCTGTTTCATAACCAGAGATTTTTAAGTCTTGGTTCTTATAATAAGCAGATTTGGAATATTCAACAGCACTCTTAATGCCAGGGAAAACCTTGGTTAAGTCAAGGGCTGCACCGTTATTCTTTGCAGCATACAAGAAATATCTGGTGTTTTGGTAAACGTTGTCGGAAGGGAGTGGTTGAAAATCTTGTGTAAGGTCATAGGTGTCCCTTACAATTCTTCCTTGTTCGTCATAAGAGACCTCCATGTTTATGGAGTTGGAGTTTTTCCAAGCAGGCGCCACATCTTGATGCTTTGTTGCGGCAAAAGTAAAGGTAATTTCTTTTTGTTTTGTTGTGTTCTTCTCGCCAGAAAATGCAAAGAAATTCTCGGAATCCCCGTTCTCGTTTTCAAAGAAATAGTTTACATTCAGTTTTCTGCTTTGCTCATCGGAAGCATAGAAACGCCAATAATAATCTTGATATTCTTTTGGAGAAACATTTGGCAGCAGATAATATGATGTGTGCACGCTGGCACCGTCTTCGCCTTCGTTATCAGTTGGAACATATTGCTGATAATTGTTTGGATTGAACGCCACCTTCTCAATTTGGAAAGATGTTTGCCCCTCTGCCGTTGTTGTTTTTACAACCTTCATAGCGCTAGATGCGTTTGAGCCTGTTTCAATTTTAAAGTTGGCATCGCTTAAAATTTCAATGCCCACATTGCCCAAAAGTTCGTTCCTTGGCAAGTTGTCTGTATCCAAAATTGTAACGCCCAAAGTGCCATCACCATTTCCAGATTGCGTTGTCAAAGTGTAATATTTGTCTTGAACGCCAGACAGGCTTCCACCAGTCACTTGAACCTTGTCAACAGAAACATCCACAACTTTTATGCTGATATCTCTTTTTAAATATGTGCTTGTGCTTGGTGCAATTCCGTTGTTGGACAAATATCCCAAAACCGCAGCGGTGAAATCGGCACTGTTGCTTGCCGAACTAACACTTTGGCTAACACGCGACAGAACATCTTGTTGGAAATAAGAATTTGCAAAAGCGTAAACCGTGATTGTGTCGCTATCGGTATGGCTTAAACTTTTTGCCGTAAAGGTGTTGGTCTCCCAGTTATAGTCTAAATATTTCAAAGCGTTGGCGGAGAAATAATATTGTTTGTCATTGCCCATGTTAGAGAACTGATATCTGCTGGCAGATGGGGAGTAAGAAAGGTCAAGCGTGAATGTTGCCCCAAGAACAACATCCAAAGCACTCTGCCCATGCACAGAAACGCTAAAATCGCGCACTGGAACATCCACCGCAATTTGAAGGCTTTGTTTTTGAAGCAAAACATTTTCGGATTGTGCGGTTAAAGTTGCAACGCCACCATTAACCCAATTTGTAACGCTGTCCTTTTCCAAAGTTACTTCAAAAGGTCTGTTAAGCAACACGTTTTGTGGCACGCGAATTATGCCGTTAGAAACATATCCATCTTTCACCGTGCCGCCATTTAAAGAAAGTTGAACTTTTCTTTCTGTAACATCTTCGGTTGTGCTGGTTAAAATAAGAGAAAAATCGGAAGCCACCGTAAGTCGCCCCGATGCTTCGTCAAAATATCCCTGCCCTTCTTGAAGGTCACGAACAAAACTTATATTTTCAGGTTCAATAACAACCTCATCAAACCTGCCCATTAAATATAACGCCAAAACTGTAACGCCAACAACACTTAAAAGTGCTGCAAAAACCAAAATAAGTGTTACCCAAAGGCTTAACGCCCCTCTTTTTTTCTTCATAACAACTCCCAAAGTTCAAACTGTCTTGCCATATTCGACAAGATGTTCTGTTCCTTGCCATTATTATACATTTTTGAACAATTTTTATCAAGTGAAATTTATAATTTTATATAAAATATATAAAAAAATTTTGCGCCCTCTGTTTTGCGCCGAAAATTAAGTTCATAAAAATGGAAAAAACCTTCACAAAGGTTGACAGGTTAAAATTTTTAAGATATAATCAAAACATGAGAAAAAAAGCATTAAACACAAATTTTGAGGTCTACAATTACCTTAACATCACAAACAGAAAATTGTCCAAATTATACAAATATTCTGGCTTTAACGTTTTGCCAAAAGATTTTGATATAAATCAGCAAACCTTTGCAGAAAGATTGTATTTAAACCAAATGAAGAAAGACAATATCTTCCCGCCGTTTTCCATTGTCGAAAAGAAAGAAATTAAAAAATTTATAAAAAATTCATTAAAAAACATGCAAAAAGTGGCAAAAAATGGCTATTTTGCAGATAAATTTTCGTCAGACTTTGCCATGAAGGTGGAACTTTATTTTGATATGCGCTTTGAACTTACACGCATTTTGCTGAAAGATTTTAACGACCAAGACATGGACGAGGTTGCAATGTATCAAGAAATATACAACCTTAACCCTGTTTTTGCAGAATTTTTTGAAGATTTGTATTCGGCTAATGTTAATTTGCCAAAATTGTTTGAAGGCTTGGAAGAAAAATATAACAATTCTTATCTTGCAAAACTGAAAACGCTTGAAAAGAAGGTCACAAAAAAACAAGAAAAAACCAACGAATTACATGAAAATTTGCAACATCAAAAAAATGCAATAAAATCAAAAAATGCGGAAAAAGACGCAAAAAATGTTGAAAAAACCGTAAAAAACACTAAAAAAGCAACAAAAACCAACGAAATTAAGCAAGTTAAAGCAGAAAATAAAAAGGCAAAACAAAAGGTTAGGGAAAAATTATGATACAAGCAAACAACGTGTCGCTGGCGTTTGGTGGGCGAAGGCTTTATAAAGATGTAAATTTAAAATTCACAAAAGGGAATTGCTACGGCATAATCGGCGCAAATGGGGCAGGAAAATCTACCTTCCTGAAAATTTTGACAGGCGAAATTGAACCTAATACTGGCGAAATTATTATTACGCCTGGTGAGAGGATGTCGGTTTTAGAGCAAAACCAGAACAAATACGATAACGAAACAGTTTTGAACACAGTTCTTTTGGGGCACAAACGCCTTATGGAAATTCAAAAAGAAAAAGACGAGTTGTATGCAAAGCCAGATTTCTCGGATGAAGATGGCGTTCGTGCTGGGGAACTTGAAACTGAATTTGCCGAACTTGGCGGCTGGGAAGCGGATGGGCAAGCAAAGTCGCTTTTGCAAAATTTGGGTGTGCCAGAAAGTTGTTTCGACAGCCTTATGTCCTCTCTTGATGCCAAAATAAAGGTGAAAGTGCTGCTTGCACAGGCGCTTTTTGGAAATCCTGACATTTTAATTTTGGACGAGCCCACAAACAATCTAGATTTTAAAACAATCAGGTGGCTGGAAAACTTTTTGTTGGATTTTGAAAACATTGTTATCATCGTTTCGCACAATCGTCACTTTTTGAACAAGGTTTGCACACACATTTGTGATGTGGACTTTGGCGAAATTAAAATGTATCTGGGCAACTACGATTTCTGGTATGAAACCAGCCAACTTCTTGCAAGGCAACTGAAAGACCAGAACAAAAAAGCCGAGCAGCGCGCCAAGGAACTTAAAGAGTTTATTGCACGCTTTGCGGCAAACGCCTCAAAATCTAAGCAAGCCACAAGCCGAAAGAAAGAACTTGAAAAACTGACCCTAGACGATTTTAAGCCGTCCTCGCGAAAATATCCGTATGTGGATTTTAAATATGAGCAAGAAATTGGCAAAGAAATTTTAAAAGTTGAAAAACTCTCCAAAAAAGGTATGTTCAAAAACCTCTCCTTCACGGTGGAACATGGGCAAAAAATTGTGTTTTTGTCGTCAAATTCGCTAGTTTTAACCACACTTTTTAACATTTTAGCTGGCAAAGAGCAAGCCGACAGCGGTGAAATTAGGTGGGGCAAAACAATAAAATATTCCTATCTGCCGCAAGACAATCGCGAATTTTTCGACGGCTGTCACCTGTCCATTGTGGACTGGCTTAGGCAGTATTCCAAAGACAAAACCGAAAGTTATGTTCGGGGCTGGCTGGGCAGAATGTTGTTTTCTGGCGAAGAAAGTTTAAAAGAGGTCAATGTGCTGTCTGGCGGCGAAAAAGTGCGCTGCATGCTTGCAAAAATAATGCTTGAAAGCGGAAACTTTTTAATTTTGGACGAGCCAACCAACCATCTTGACCTTGAAAGCATCACTTCTTTGAACAAGGGCATGACAAACTTTAAGGGCTGCATGTTGTTTGCAACTGGCGACCAAGAAATTATCGAAACGGTGGCAAACCGAATTATAGACATTGTTGACGAAAACACAATTGTGGACAAGCAAATGTCTTACGAAGAATATATGGACAAATTCAAAAATTAAAAAAATAATTAAATTTTTAAAAAAAACATTAATTTTTATTAAAAAATTGCTTGATTTTTAAATTAAATCGAATTTTTTAATATAAAAAATAAAAAAATCGGAAAAATCCTATTTTACGAACGAAAAAATAAATAAAAAAAATAAAAAAAACGGTTGTTTTTATGCCGTTTTTTAATTTTTGCTTTTATCAATTTTAACAGGTTTATAATTTTTAATTTCACCTGTTTTTGAAACCTTAAAAGAAAATTCTTCGCCTTGTCCGTCAAAGGTTTTAATAAGTCCGCTATTAAACTTGCCGTCCTCACCCTTGTTCATAACCAAAACCGTGAGTATATCTGGGCTGGAAACATTGGCATATTTTTTAGCCCTTTCAAGAATAATGGTGCCATCCACATCCCTTACTTGAAAAACTTCACATTTCAATTGAAAAATGTCTTTTGCCGCCCCAGATTTTATCTCTTTAACTTTCCTAATAATTTTTGGGTTTTTAAAAACGCGCGTGGCTTCAAAAAGTTCTGCCTCTTGTGCGATGGCTTTCAGTTCCATAAATTGGCTGTTTTTTAAAATTGATACAACCTCTTGTAAATTTTTCTCGATTTCCATATGTTTCCCCTTAAAATTTGCTCTGGAATTAAATTATATTATATTTTACAAGAAAATGCAATGAGTTTATTAAAAATTTTCTTTTATTTTTTAATTTGGCCTTGACTTTTTTCCATACAATAATGTAAAATGTGTATAGGTGATGACGGAACTTGGCAACTCCTGAGCCTAACGCTTGTCGGCGTAAAGACATTAATGAAGGTGAGTTTTCACGAAATAGGGTGGAACAGCGGTAAAAAAATCGCCCCTATGCAAAGTTTGCATAGGGTTTTTTATTTCCCTTTTGCAAAAAAATTATTTTAAAGGAGAAAAATTATGGAAGAAAAAAGTTCAAAAGTAACAATGGACAAAATTGTCAACTTGTGCAAGAGCCGCGGATTTGTTTATCCGGGCAGCGAAATTTATAACGGCTTTGCAAACACTTGGGACTATGGCCCTGTTGGTGTGGAACTTAAAAACAACATCAAGCGTGCTTGGTGGAAAAGGTTTATTCAAGAAGAACCAAATTCGTATGGTGCAGACGCCGACATTTTAATGAACCCTAATGTTTGGCAGGCCTCAGGTCATGTGGCAGCGTTTTCTGACCCAAAAATGGATTGCAAATCTTGCAAGCAGCGTTTCCGTGCCGACAATTTGGTAGAGGAACATTCAAAAGGCACAGTTTCAGCCGAGGCAATGAGCAACGAAGAACTTGAAGCATATATCAACGAGCATAAAATTAAATG
>CANQCE010000015.1 GCA_947589655.1 uncultured Clostridia bacterium
AGCCATCCAGTCCATAGTTGCCTGACCGTCATGCACTTCACCGATTTTGTGGTTTTTGCCGGTGTAGAACAAAATACGCTCAGTTGTGGTAGTTTTACCAGCGTCAATGTGGGCCATAATGCCGACATTTCTTGTAAGTTCTAGATTAGTTGCCATTTTTCTTTTTCCTTTTATTTCTGGGGAGGCAACAAACTTTTTAACGCGGACACGCATTAAATGTCATCCTGAGCCGACGGCTTGCCGTCGTGTCGAAGGATCTCATTCTAATTTAAGACATTTAATGCTAACCGCTAAAAGTTCGTTTCCCCGTCCCAATCTCCCTTCACTGTAAGTGATTTTCAATTCTTCTCACCGAACGCAGCTCTACGCATCGAAAAATTGAAAATTGATTGTAGATTGAAAGTGAAGACGTCTACCGTTTTTTTTATTTCAATCCATTGTGTCAATTTTTTAGGAATAGACACAAAAACCTGTGAGATTATTTTTCTTTTGTAAATCTCCACTGCTTAAAATAAGTTAGGAGATTGTTTTTGTTGAGTTTAATCTCAAAAATTCCGTCTATCTCTTGAACTTTGCCTGTTGCAGTCATTGTTCGTGTCATTCTGTATTGATAGAAACAATGTTTTTCATCACAGAACAAAATTTTGCCTTTGTAAGAGATGTCTTTTTGATTGAGTGGAACAATTTCCCAAAGTTTGGAAATTTCTTCTTTTGTTGTCAGCGGCGCATCAATAGGATTTTCATAATAATCGCATTTTTGCGCAATTAAATCGCAGGTTTTAACGCCCTCAAGATTTTTCCAACTGTCCATAAAGGCTTTAAGCCATTTTTGATAAACCTCTTTCATAAAACCTCCAAACTTTTGTTCAAATATTCTTCTCCAAACTTAACCCCCAAATTTTCCAAACCTTTCAAAGTCCATCCATCCCCAACTCTAAATCGCCAAAAAATTCTTGGAAGTGTAGAGCTGCGCTCGGCGACAAGAATTTTTTTGGCACTTTGGCCGGACATAGACAGGCTATCAGTTGATACCTAGGCGAAAGGGGGTCCGTGGGGGAAACGAATTTTAGCGGTTAGGGTTGCGCCATGCGCAAACCGTGTCCGCGTTTCCCGGGGTTCCCCGAAAATGCTTGCATTTTTGGGGCGGGAAGAATTCTAGTTGCCCCCACGCTCTACCATTTATAATGTGCAAACGCCTTGTTGGCTTCTGCCATTCTGTGCATTTCGTCACGCTTCTTAATTGATGCGCCTGTGTTGTTATATGCATCTAAAAGTTCTGCTGCAAGTTTTTCGTCCATATTGCGTTCGCCGGTTCTTTTTCTTGCATTTTGAACAATCCAACGGATGGCAAGAGTTTGACGGCGTTCTGGACGGATTTCCATAGGAACTTGGTAAGTTGCACCACCAACACGACGGCCCTTTGTTTCAAGCATAGGCTTAACATTTTCGATGCCTGTTAAACAAACATCCAAAGGTTCAAGAGCCGATTTTTCTTTAATGATGTCAAAAGCACCATATACAATTCTCTGTGCAAGACCTTTTTTGCCGTTCAACATAACTTGGTTGATAAGTTTTGTGACAACTTTGTTGTTGTAAATTGGGTCTGGCAAAACGTCTTTTTTCACAGCACTATTTCTTCTTGGCATTGGTTATTATACTCCTTTTGTTAATTTCGCAAACTGCGCATATGTGCAGTTATAATAATATCAAATCTAAACCCTCTTAAAACTTTTAAATTTAAACGAAAACTTCTCCCATAATTAGACGACAAATAAAATTTTATTTTGTTTGTCTTGGTCGCCGAAAGCCACGAGGCAAAAAGCATTGTCAAATGCCTGAATTTTCGCAAGAAAATTTTTGCGCAAGCAAACATTTGACTGGTTTTTGTCGAGTGGCAAAAACTTCGAGGGACTCTCTTTCAATTTGCTTACTTTTTTAAAGTAAGTCGTTTCAAGGGGTCTGGGGAAAATCGAAATTCCCCAGCGATTTTCTTTTGCAGACTTTTCTTTTTTCGCTTAAAAGAAAAGTCTATTTGCCCGATTTAGGGCGCTTTGCGCCATATTTGGAACGGCCTTGTTTACGGTTTGCCACGCCAGCGGTATCAAGAGTTCCGCGGATGATGTGATATCTCACACCTGGCAAATCCTTAACACGTCCGCCACGAACAAGCACAACACTGTGTTCTTGCAAATTGTGACCAATGCCTGGAATGTAGCAAGTTCCTTCTTGACCGTTTGAAAGTTTAACTCTGGCAATTTTACGAAGAGCGGAGTTAGGTTTTTTAGGAGTTGCAGTTCTCACCGACAGGCACACGCCACGCTTTTGAGGGCATTCTTCCAGAAGTGGTGCTTTCTTCTTTTTCTCGAAAGTTTTTCTTCCATTTCTAACAAGTTGGTTAAATGTAGGCATTTCTTTCTCCTTTTAAGCGCCGCAGCAACTGTTGTTTCACTTTCGCTCTGCGACACGAATTGTTTAGTTTTAAATCTTAAACTAGGATTTGTCTTTCGTGTTTTTTCTTTACCTATTATAGTAAATAAAAAACATGGCACAAGTGTCCTCGCGCCATGAAAAATGCCTTATTTGAAACATGAACAACACAATCACTTTTGGTGACTTTGGCAACAGCCAAATCGGTGGCAAAGCAAAACAATTGCTAAAAACCACCTGTTGTTTGTTTATGCTTAATGTCAAGCACTGTTTCCGACAACGAAACACTGCCCTTATTATACACTCCTGTTGCACAATATGTCAAGTGTTTGCCATTAAAAATATAAAAATTTATTCAAGCATCTTTAAAATGTCATCTTCTGAAATAATTTTCACTCCAAGGCTCTTGGCTTTGTCAAGTTTGCTGCCCGCTTCCTGCCCAGCCAAAACATAAGAGGTGTTTTTTGAAACAGATGACGCCGTTTTGCCGCCATTTTCTTCAATAAGCTTGGTCATGTCGCCACGCGAGTAGTTTGGCAGTGTTCCAGTCAGCACAAAGGTCAGCCCTTCAAGTTTGTTCGTCTTTGCCCCTTGCTCGTCTTTAATTTGCACTCCCACCGAAAACAGCCTTTCAATTTCTTTCAAGTTGTTTTCATCTGCAAAAAAGTCCACTATGTTTTGTGCTATAACCTCGCCAACATCTTCTATTGCGGACAAACTTTCTTTGCTGGCAGTGCTAAACTTTTCAAAAGTTTTGTAGGTTTTTGCCAAATCTTTGGCAGTTTTTATGCCAACTTCAGAAATTCCAAGTGCAAAAATAAAGCGAAAAAGTTCAATGTGCTTACTCCTCTCCAAACTTTTAATGGTGTTCTCGGCTTTTTTATCGGCAAATTTTTCAAGGTTCACAAGTTCCTCTTTTGTAAGGTGATAAAGGTCAGAATAATGCCGCAGGGAGAACGTGTCATAAAACTGAATTATGGTCTTTTCAGACAAGCCTTCAATGTTAAACGCCTCGCGTGAGCAAAAATGCGTAAGGCGTGCCACAACTTGCTCTTTGCAGCCATCGTGATTTGTGCAGAACACAAGTGGTCCGCGTTTTTCAAGTTTTTCGTGGCAGCAAGGGCAATAAATCGGCTCGTTTATTGGCGTTGAATTTTCATATCTCTCCGCCAGCCCCAAAACCTCTGGAATAACCTCGTTACTGCGGCGGATAAACACTCGGCTGTTAATTTCCACCTTTTTCTTTTTTATATCTTCAATGTTGTTAAGCGTGGCACGCTTTATGCAAGCGCCGGCAAGTTCCACCGGTTCTAAAATTGCAGTTGGAGAAACCTTTCCGCTTCTACCCACCTGCCAAACCACATCTTTCAGCATGGTGGAGACTTCTTCCGCCTCAAACTTATATGCCACCGCCCATTTTGGAAATTTGTTAGTGTAGCCAATCTCCTCGCGTGGGGCAACTTCATTCAGCTTTATAACAACACCGTCAATCATAACATCCAAATTATTCTTCACCTTGTCAATTTGATGTATAATTTCCATTGCCTCATCTTTGCTGCTGACAACTTTAAAAAAGTCGCCAGTTTGGAAGCCATTGTCAATCAAAAAACGATGCATTTCTTCCTGCGTGGCAAACTTTTTGCCCTCGGAGAGCAAAATGGCATAGCAGAAATAGTCCAAATTTCGCCTTGCGGTTTCCTTTGGGTCAAGGTTTCTGATTGCCCCCGCCACACCGTTTCGCGGGTTTTTGAGCGGTTCGGCAGCGGTTTTGTTGTATTTTTTAAAACTCTTGTTGGTCATCATGCCTTCGCCTTGCAAAATGAGGTGCCCTTTAAATGGAATTTCCAGCGGCACACTGCGGATTGTCTTAACCTGCTCGGTTACATCCTCGCCAATTTCACCATTGCCGCGCGTTGTAGCAGAGATAAATTTCCCGCCAATATATTCTGTAACATTGGTCAGCCCATCAAACTTATACTCCACCGCAAAAGTTGGATTTTTTACAAACTTTTTCATATCGTCAAAAAAGTCGAAAAGTTGTTTTTCAGAGCGCACCTTGTCCATGGAATAAAGCCGAACTGCATGATGCTTTTTCACAAATTTGTCCAAAACATCTCCGCCCACACGCTGAGTTGGAGAGTTTGGCAAAACAACGCCGGTTTCTTTTTCCAAATCCACAAGTTCATAATAAAGTTTGTCGTATTCTGCATCAGAAATGGTTGGGTTGTCAAGTTCATAATAGTTTCTGTTATGAAAAAGCACCTCCTCCACAAGAGAGCGCATCCTTTCAAGTTTTTTGTCAAGTTCCTTATTCATGGGCAGAACCTCCAACTTTATTTTTTTATTTTATTTGTATTTTTTTATTATTTTTTTTAAATTTTTTATTATTTTTTCAATTTAAAATATTTTTTTATATTTTTTTGCATTTATTTTAGCATTTTTTAATTATATTTTATTTTTTTTAATTTTAGTATTTTGTTTTTTTTAACATAATTTTAAAAATAATTTTTATTCTTCCACTTTTTCAAGTTTGGCAATGTTTAACATCAAACTCTTTTTGCCAACAAGGTCAAAATCAATGTCCGCCACAAGCCCGTCAGCAGAAATATTGACAATTGTCCCCTCGCCAAAACGCGAGTGAGAAACCCTGTCGCCAACCACCAGCCCAGAATCAAAAACCTCCGCCTTTTCGCTTTCAACAAAATCGTTAGAAATGATTTTTGTGCGCTTTCTGTCCACAATGCCAAGTTCTTGCAAAAAGCGGCTGGATGTTTGCGGACTGGATTTGCCATACATATATCTTTTTGCGGTGTAGGAAAGGTAAATTCTCTCCTCTGCGCGTGTGATTGCCACATACATAAGGCGGCGTTCTTCTTCCATTTCGGTGCTTGAATAAACTGCCCTTGCAAGTGGAAAAATGCCTTCTTCCAGCCCCACAACAAACACCACTTTAAACTCCAACCCTTTAACTGAGTGGATTGTTGAAAGTGTGACAACGCCGTTCTCTTGAATTTGGTCGCTGTCAGTTTTCAACATCACCTCAGCCAGATATTCTCCCAGTGTGGCGTCCTCGTTGTCATTTACATATTCTTGCACGCCAGAGAGCAAACTGTCAATGTTCCCAAGGCGTTCAATCGCCTCGTCATCCTTGCCTGCATACGCTTCGTCAATGCCAAAAGAGGAAATCACCTTTTTCACAAAGTCAACAAGCGGCAATATTTCAACTTGCGTTTTTAAAAATTTGAAGGTGTCCACAAATTTTTCAAGTTTTGTTTTATATTTAGAAAATTTGAACCTGTCCGAAAGCAGATAGGCTATCAAATTCTCACCGCCTGCCTCTTGCTGCAATGCCCCCAGTGCCACATCGCCAATGCCGCGCTTTGGAAAGTTTATAATTTTCGTCAAGGATATATCGTCTTTTTCGTTCACGAAAATGGAAAGATATGCAAGAATCATGCGGATTTCTGCACGTTCATAAAACTTAAAGCCGCCGTAAAGTTTGTAAGGTATCTGATAGCTCATCAGCCCTTCTTCCAAAGCACGCGAAAGTGCGTTCACTCGCATGAGAACGGCGAAGTCGTTGTAAGAGTATCCCTCAAACGAAAGGTCGGCAATCGTCTTTGCCACAAAAAGTGCCTCGTCACGCTCATCGAACGCGTTGTAAACCACTGGCCCCTCGCCGCTGTCTTTGTCGGTCCACAAATTTTTCTCCATACGCTCTTTATTGTTAGAAATAACATTGTTCGCCAAATTTAAGATGTTTTTGGTAGAGCGGTAGTTGCGCTCAAGTTTGAACACTTGCACATTTGTAAAATCGTTTTTTAAGTTAAAAATATTGTGAAAGTTTGCGCCGCGCCAAGAATAAATGCACTGGTCCTCATCGCCCACAACAAACAAATTTTGATGCACGCTTGCCAAAAGTTTTATCAGTTTGTATTGCACAAGGTTGGTGTCCTGAAATTCGTCCACCAAAATGTATTGAAAACGCTCGGCGTAAATTTTTAAAATGTTTTTATAGTTATGGAACAGAAAAAGAGTTTTGTTCAAAAGGTCGTCAAAGTCCAGTGCGTTGTTCTTTTTCAGATATTCTTCATATGCAAAGCAAATTTTGCGATAAATTCGCAAGTTTTTGTTTTTGTCCATTTCTTCCAAAGCATCAAAATATTCGTCAATGTCAAGCCCCTTGTTTTTAATGTTTTCAAGGTGCTTAGAAACTTTGTCCTTCTCATCATCATCCACATTTTCTGCTTTTAAAAGTTCCTTCAAAATTTTGGCCTTGTCCGCATCGCCAATTATGGAAAAGTTTTTTGTGTAGCCGTCAATATTTTGGATATGTTCGCGCAAAATGCGCACGCACATGCTGTGAAATGTGGAAATCCAAACGCCCTGACCGCCCATGGAAACAACACGCTCTTTCATCTCGTTTGTGGCTTTGTTTGTGAATGTGATTGCCAAAATGTTGTAAGGCGAAATGCCAAGTTCTTTAATAAGATACAAAATTCGGTGTGTCAGCAGACGCGTTTTTCCGCTTCCTGCACCAGCCGTGACTAAAACAATGCCCTCGGTGGCAACAAGGGCTTTTCTTTGTTCTTCGTTAAGGCTGTTTAAATCATATCCGCTCATATAAAGCATTTTAACACATCCGACCCAATTTTCCAAAGAAAAAGATTGCAAAGAAACAAAAAGCACAAAAAACATTATTAAAAATATGCGAAAACAAAATTCCCATTGACAACGCAAAATAAAATAAGCTTTTACTTTAAAAATTTAAAAAAAATAACAAAAACAGCACAAAATGATAAAAAAGCCGCACAAAATGCGGTTTTTTCTGATTTTTTATTAAAGTTTTTAAAACTTGTTGCGCTTAACCTCTTTTTCTTGCGCGTTTTCTTGCTTGTTCGCTTTTCTTCTTGCGTGCAACGCTAGGTTTGTCGTAGGCTTCTTTTTTTCTTATATCGCCAATGATGCCGTCTTTTTGGCATTTTCTTTTAAAGCGTTTAAGCGCACTTTCCAAACTTTCGTTTTCGCCAACCTTAACTGTCGTCAACTTTCTCACCACCTTTCAAGGTCAAAATTCGTTGCAATTATACCTTAAAATATGCAATTTGTCAAGCATTTTTTCAATTATCCCCAAAATCTGGTATCAAAGTTGTTGAAGGAATAGTGAAAGTCTGGGTCATCTTTATTATGAAACTGCCCCAAAATCGCCGTTTGCCAATCTTCCGCATTTTTAACAAATTCTGGTGCGTTGATTATATAAATAGGCTCATCATAGAGAAAATACAACCTAATATCATGCATCGTGTCGGTATCCAGACGAGGACATTCCAAAATAAGGTTAATATCCCCTTTAGTATAGATGCTGCCTTTATAGAAAAACATGCTTTTTGTAGTTATGAAGTTGGCGGCGACAACCATGAGAGAGTTTGAGGAATTGAGATAATTCTCCGCTAATTTTTTGTTTTTGTAATTTATATATTCGCCTGGGGCTGTGTAGTTATCAAAAAACACACCATAATTGCCGTTTCCGCTAATAGGAATTTGAAACCCATTAAAATTCACATCAGTATAAAATTGCCCGTTTTCACCTTCTTCCGAGCCAATTAAATAACTTAAATCCACCGCTGGCAAAACAAATTGACTGTCTTTTGTCATATGAATTTGCCCAGCATCATTATGTATCGCTGCATAAAATTCCGAATTATTTGTTTGATTATTTATATTTTCATTCGTCAAAAAACTTTCATTTATTAATACCTTCGAAACTTGTAAAAGTCCGTCAAACATCTCGTTTGCACTTGCAACATTTGAAAAATCCGCATCAATCAAGTTGATATATGTAATCATAGCGTTTGCAAACATTTTGTCCGCAATTTTTACTCTCTCTGTGTTAAAATTATTGAGTAAAAAATATTGACAATATAAACCGGTTTCGTTAAAACTTTTGAACATATTTTCAAACAATGATGAGCTGTCCTCTGGGGCATAAATTGGCATGTCAGAATAAATAAACATGGAATTATCATATCCCCATTTAATTCCGTTTCCGTCATCTCCATAGTGCCCAATCACGCCACTCTCTTTAAAAGGACCATCATAAGACACGCCGCCATTTAAAGACCAAGATAGTTCTGGATCATTATAATCAAAAAGAATACTGTTCACCTCAAAGTAATCATAAAAAACATCCACAACCGCATTGGTTATGTCATTAACTGCTTCTTCATCCAAAACGTAGCCCTGTAGAGGCTCATAAAAAATAGAAAAACTGCTACCCACGTTTGCCGTGAGAGCAGCAAGAATTACGTTTGTTAAACTGCAAGTGATTGTGAAAAGAAACAGAATTGCCAATCCTGTGAATTTAAGTCTACTTTTTAATTTTCGGAATCCTCGATTCCCCCCCCCGCAATTTTTCTTTTCATAAAATATACTCCATATATTTATTTTACAAATTTATTTTATCACAAAAACATGTAAAAAATCAACTTATTTTATAGTTCGTTTAAAATTTTTCTTCGTTTACGATTGCGCCTTCGCCAAATAGGGAAAAATCTTTTACAGCAACTATATCTCCTGGCTGAAAATTCCCTTTTATGTAACATTTTATATAATTTTCGGTGTAACCTTCAAAAAAATCGCCGTTTTTATCTTCAATCAGAACCTTGCCAGAGGTGTTTTTGGTGATAAATTCCTCTTTCAGCGCCTTCCCAACATCTTCCAAACGTTTAACGCGCTCAGATTTTATCTTTCCAGATAAATCTTTGTAAAGTTTCGCCGCCGCCGTGCCGTCACGCTTGGAATATGGGAATATGTGCAGTTGTGAAAATTTAATTTTTTTAACAAATTCCAGCGTTTCGGCAAAATCTTCTTCCGTTTCGGTAGGAAAACCCACAATTATATCTGTTGTGATGCCAGCAAGCGGAAAATACTTTCTTATCAAGTTCACGCTCTCGGCAAACTCCGCCGTGGTGTAGTGGCGGTTCATTTTTTGCAAAACTCTGTCGCATCCACTTTGCAGTGACAGGTGAAAATGTGGGCAAAAGTTTTTTAAAGTGGAAAGTTTTTTCATAAAGTTTTCGTCAATCAAATTGTCTTCAAGCGAAGAAAGCCTTATGCGTTTGCCAAACTTGTCCAACCGCCCTAGCAATTCCCCCAGCGCCTTTTCGCCGTTTTGTTTATAGTCCGAAACATCAATGCCCACCAGCACAACCTCTTTCACACTGTCTGGCAATTTTTCCACCTCAGCAAGCACGCTCTCCATTTTGCGCGACCTGCTTCTGCCACGTAAATAAGGAATTATGCAGTATGTGCAAAAGCGATTGCACCCATCTTGAATTTTCACAAACGCACGCGTGAGAGTTTGGGCGGAAAAAAGGTCGTCTTCATATTCCTCTGGGATGTCGTAAATTTTTTCGCCAACATTTTCTAACTCGTCCAAAATTTTCAGCCTGCCTGCCGTGCCGCTGACAAAATTTACGCCTTTGCCAGCAAATTGCACAGGTCTGTTTTGGCTGGCACAACCAACCACAAAGATTTTTGCATCTTTATTAAATTTCCGTGCGCGTTCAATCATTTGGCGGCTTTTCTTTTCCGCCTCGTTAGTCACGGCGCAGGTGTTTATTATGTAAGCATCTGCGTTTTCCAATTTATCTGTGGCCTGAAAGCCCCTATGCTGTAACTGAAAAATGAGAGCATCGCTCTCATATTTATTCACTTTGCACCCCAGTGTTAAAACAGCAACTTTCATAAATTAATTTCCGCTTAAAAGTGATACCATGCTGAGCATGGCAACAGAAGCGGTTTCACTCCTTAAAATACGTTTGCCAAGGCTGATTGTGGTTGCCCCAGCAGAGATAAATTTTTCTTTTTCTTTAACATCAAAGCCGCCTTCAGAACCCACAATAACGGCAATGTTTTGAAGTTTGCTTAAATCTTTAAATTTGTCAGATTTTTCAGCGCGCTCGTTTGCAAAAAGCACAATGTCAAAGTCTTTAAAAGCCTTCAGGACCTCATCAAAAGTTTTAACCTCATCTATAACAGGAGGAATTGTTCTTTCGCATTGCTTGCAGGCGTTTAACGCAATGGTTTTAAGCCTTTCAATTTTGTTTTCTGTTGCCTTGGCAATAACATGCTGGCTGATAAATGGAACAATTTTGCTCACGCCAAGTTCGGTGGCTTTTTGAACAATAAATTCAAACTTTTCCTTTTTTGTGATTGCTTGAAAAAGCACAATGTTTTTTCTTGGATTTGCCACGCAAATTTTTGCCCCTACAATATGGCAAATAACCTGCTTTTTTGATGGGACAAAGCTTTCAACAACGCAGGCATATTCTTGCTCATCGCCAAGCGAGACCAAAATTTCTGCACCCACGGACAGCCTCAAAACATTTTTTAAGTGGTTATATTCATCGCCTTCAAGAACAACTTTTCCGTCTTCCTCTCTGCCAAAAAACCTTCTCATATTCCCTCCATGGTTTATCTAGAAATATTTTACACCAACAAAGCCAAAAATACAAACTTTTTTGAACATATTTTTTTAACTTTGCAATTTTTGGCACTTAAAACAGAAAAAATGTATAAAAAAGAGGCGTTTTACGCCTCAATTTTATTAATAAAGCACCCCTCGCAAGCCCCCACTTATTCTCCACTCCAAAACACGCCTTAAAATTTTTGAAGGAAAGAACTGCGTTCGCTCTCGAAAATTTTAAGGCACTTTAGCCGCCCGCAAAATGTCCAGCGGAATTTTGCCAGGCGAAAGGGGGTCCGTGGGGGAAACGAATTTTAGGCGTTAGCACCGTGCTTGTTTTTTTAATAGGTAGGAGATTCTTCGACTGCGTGCTTAACAGCACTTGCTCAGAATGACCAATCGGTGCGTGTCGCCGTTATGGGGTCCCCGAAAGTGCCTGCCACTTTTGGGGCGTAAATTCTAGTTGCCCCCACGCATTTTTTAATTGTTTAAATTTTTAATTTTACTTTTTAAATCCTTAGTTTTTGGATAATCGCTTTCGTCAAACTTCTGTTCCAAGTTTTTAAGAGCATCTTTTGCTTTCTTTGTAAGTGTTTTTGGCACTTCGCTTTTAATGGTAACCAAAATATCGCCATATGCCTCTTTGTTTAGCACCTTAACACCTTTGCCTTTCACTCGCAAAACGGTGCCATTTAAAGTTCCCGGTTCAAGTTCTATGGTTTTTGTGCCTTTGGTGAGAGGAATATCCACCTTGCCGCCCATAAGGCAAGTGGTGAAAGGAACATACAAATCGAACAGCAAATCACTGCCAACACGCCTGAAAATTGGATGTTGCCCAACAGTGATTTTAATGTTAAGGTCGCCAGCAATGCCCTGCCCAGCAGGCGAATTCCCTTCGCCGCGCATACGAATTGTTTGCCCATCGTCAATGCCGGCAGGAACTTTCACGCGCACTTGCGCTGGAACTTTTTTAACACCTTTGCCGCCACACTCTGTGCAACGCTCTTTTATCATTTTGCCGCTTCCGCCGCAGCGAGGGCAAACGCTTTCGCGTATGGTTGTGCCAAACATGGTGCTTTGCTGAATTCTAACTCTGCCCAAGCCTTTGCAATCTGGGCAAGTGGTAAAAGCCTTGCCATCTTTTGCACCAGTCCCTGAGCACTTTGCACAGGTTTGCGTGCGATTGAACGAAATGATTTTTTCCACGCCAAAGCAGGCCTCGTCAAAAGAAAGACGCATTGCCACATTTATGTCCTCGCCGCGCTCAGCCGCGCGTGACGACCTTGCCCCACCGCCAAAGGCAGAAAAGATGTCACTAAAGATATCAGAAAATCCGCCAAAGCCGCCGCTGGCATTTCCGCCAAAAAAGTCTCCAAAGCCGCCAGCGCCACCTTGAAATTGTGGGCCGTCAGCCGAGCCATATTGGTCATAGTTAGCACGCTTTTTGTCGTCACCAAGCACCTCATATGCCTCATTGATGTCCTTAAATTTTTCAGCAGCCTCTGGGGCCTTATTTAAATCGGGATGATATTTTTTTGCCAGACGCCTATATGCCGACTTAATTTCATCCGCACTTGCGCCCTTTTCCACCCCAAGGATTTGGTAATAATCTTTGTTTGCCATAACTTTTCACAAAACAAGCCAGAGCAGCAGCCTGCCCCTCCTTGCATTTAATCTCCTTTAAAACTTGTGAATTTATTTGTTTGCGCCGCCAAGACCCAAGCATTTCAAAGCTTACGTATTAAATCTCTAACCACCCAATCACTTCGAAGGCTTTCTCCGCAAGGGAGTCGCCGCAAAGCCGCCAATGTAATGCGGCTTTCGTTTGGCGGCGAAATCGAATAACAAGCATCAAAGCGATGCTTTTTGAACTTGTTCAAAAACGAGCCAAAAGTGCAGTTATTCGATTGTCACATCTGGCTCGCCGTCAGCGTTTCCGCCGTTGCTGCCGCCATTTTCACCATTATTTTCGCCGTTGTTGTCAGCGTTTTCAGTGTGAACTTCTTGTTCAGCGTTGTTTGCCGCCTGAGCATTTTGATACATCTTTGTAAAGATTTCGTTAGAAACTTTTGTAAGTTCGTCAAGTTCTTTCTTTATAACTTCAACATCTTCGCTAGCAAATTCGGTTTTTGCCTTTGCAATTTCGTCTTCAAGGCGTTTTTTATCTTCAGCCGAGAGTTTGTCGCCATTTTCTTTAAGCATTTTTTCCAAAGTGTAAACCATGTTGTCAGCATTGTTCTTTGTGTCAACATATTCTTTACGCTTCTTGTCTTCTTCAGCGTGTTCTTCTGCTTCTTTAATGGCTCTTTCAATATCTTCTTCTTTAAGGTTTGAAGATGCTGTTATTGTAATGTTTTGTTCTTTGTTTGTGCCAAGGTCTTTTGCAGAAACTTTAACAATTCCGTTAGCATCAATATCAAAAGTAACTTCAATTTGAGGAACTCCTCTTGGTGCTGGTGGAATGTCGGTGAGTTGGAAGCGCCCAAGGGTTTTATTTTGAGCAGCAAATTCTCTTTCACCTTGCAGAACATGGATGTCAACACCTGGTTGATTGTCTGCTGCAGTTGAGAAAACTTGAGATTTTCTTGTTGGGATTGTGGTGTTTCTTTCAATAAGTTTTGTGAACACGCCTCCCAAAGTTTCAATGCCAAGTGAAAGTGGAGTTACATCAAGAAGAAGAACGTCCTTAACTTCGCCACCCAGCACGCCGGCTTGAATTGCAGCACCAACAGCCACACATTCATCTGGGTTAATTCCCTTAAATGGGTCTTTGCCTGTAAATGTTTTAACTGCTTCAACAACTGCAGGAATTCTTGTTGAACCACCAACCAAGATAACTTTGTCGATGTCGGATTTCTTTAATTTTGCATCTTTAAGTGCTCTTTCGCAGCATTCAATGGTTTCTTTAACCAAATCTTCTGTGAGAGCATCAAATTTGGCACGAGTAAGTTCACATTCCAAGTGTTTAGGGCCGTTTGCATCAGCGGTGATAAATGGAATTGAAATGTTTACCATTGTTTTTGCAGACAAGTCAATTTTTGCCTTTTCTGCTTCATCTTTAAGCCTTTGCATTGCAAGTTTGTCTTGTGAAAGGTCCATGCCGCCATTGTTTTTCTTGAATTCTTCAACCAAGAAATCTATAATGCGGTTATCAAAATCGTCACCGCCAAGACGAGTGTTACCATTTGTGGAAAGCACTTCAAAAACATTGTCGCCAATTTCAAGAATGGAAACATCGAATGTTCCACCACCAAGGTCATAAACCATAATTTTTTGATTTTGGTTTTCGCCTTTGTCAAGCCCATATGCAAGTGCAGCGGCGGTTGGTTCGTTGATAATTCTCAGAACTTCCAGCCCAGCAATTTTGCCGGCATCTTTTGTTGCTTGGCGTTGGCTGTCGTTAAAGTATGCAGGAACGGTGATAACTGCTTGCGTTACAGGTTCGCCAAGATAGCTTTCTGCATCTGCTTTAAGTTTAGACAAAATCATAGCAGAAATTTCTTGTGGAGAATATTCCTTGCCATTAAGTTTTG
>CANQCE010000016.1 GCA_947589655.1 uncultured Clostridia bacterium
CCGCATCTAATGCTGTTGACCTTTTTGAAACCATTCAAAAAATGCGTAAAAACGAAGTAAATGCATGAAAAAAAATTAAAAAAATGTCTTCTTTTAAGAAGGCATTTTATTTTTGAACAATTCAATTTAAGAAAAGTTTGTTTTTAAAATTTTTCTTCCAAAAACCTTGCCAGTTGAACGCCTGCTGCGCTTGACATGATAAGCCCAGTTGTTTGCCCTGCGCCATCGCCCACGGCATAAAGATTTTTTATGCTCGTTTGAAAGTGCTTGTCCAAAACAATTTCATTGCTGTAAAATTTAATTTCTGGTGCATACAACAAATTCTCTGGGTTTGCAAAACCTTCCACCACTTTATCTACGCTGCGGATAAACTGCAAGATGTCCGTCATGGTGCGGTAGCCCAGTGCAAATGTTATATCTCCTGCAACTGCGGTTTTTAAGGTTGGCACAACCTTGTTTTTTTCAAGTTCATAACTCCAAGTGCGCTTGCCTCTATAAATATCGCCAAGCCTTTGAACAATAATATTCCCTGCACCAAGTTGGTTTAAGTTTTCTGCAACATTTATGCCATATTGGATAGGTTTGTCAAACGGATGATTGAATTTGTGCGAGACCAAAATGGCAAGGTTCGTGTTTGTACTTTTTCTGTCCAAATAACTGTGACCATTGACCAGTGTCAAGGCATTGTCATACACTTCTGTTGCCACAAAACCACTAGGATTTTGGCAAAAAGCACGAACTTTGTCACAAAACGGTGCTGGGCGACCCACAAATTTGGCCTCGTAAAAATATTTGTTTACATCTTTCATCACCTCGTCTGAAAGTTCGTATCTAACGCCAATATCCACCGCACCTGCCCTGTTGGCTATGTTGTATTTTTTGCACATCTTTGAAAGCCAGTCTGCACCCTTTCTGCCAACGGCAAGGCAAACATTGTCTGCATAAAAAGAGTGCTTGTCCTCACTGTTGAAAGCGGAAACTGTATGTATGCCTTTAACCACATTGTCTTCAATAATCAAATCGTCTACAACTGTGTCGAACATCATGCTCACATGGTTATCTTCCAAATATTTTTGCAGTTTTGCATAAAGAAGATGTGCTTTCTCAGTTCCCAAATGCCTAATTGGAAAGTATATAAGGTCCAAATTTTCCTTTTTTGCTTTTTCTTGCATATTTTTAATTTCATCAGCATATTCAAGGCCTGTAAGTTCTTTGTTCCCTCCAAACTTTACATATATATCGTCTGTATAAGCAAAAAGGTCCTTGATTTCCTGAATGCTAAGCGCCTCTCTGAAAGATGGGCCATCGTTCCCTCCCAAATATAGGTTGTCCTTCACGCCGGTTGACAAATGATAAGAGTTCACTTTGCCGTCAGAAAAGGCCCCTGCACCAGAAAAACCGCAGGTAATGTTGCAAAACGGCTTGCATTTTAAGCATTTGCCAGCCTTTTCAATAGGGCACTCTCTATTTTCAATCCTTCTGCCCTGCTCGATAAGCAAAATGTTTTTGTGCTTATTTTTTTGTATAAGTTCATATGCACAAAACACCCCACTTGGGCCCATGCCAACAATAATCAAATCGTATTTTTTATCCATAAAAACAAATTCCCTTATTAAGACTTTTTCATTTGTTCAATTTTTTCTTTTAATTTTGCATACGCTACGGCGCAGTCAGTCTCGTTTTGCACAGTTTCTTCCATTGGGCAAATGCCTGTTCCAGCGCGATTTACAATTTTCTCCACAAGCAAGTTATATGTGGTTTTTATTTTTTGCGCTTTTAAAAAATTTAGGGCAGCACTGCTTAAAACACTGGCATGCACGCAAGAAATTTTTGCAAGAGCAAACAGCATTGCCGCGGCCTTGCCAACAATTCTGTCCGCAACCGAAAACCCTTGCAAATTTTCTCCTTTGCCAATAAATTCCATCATGGGAGAAATCCCTCTTTTGGTCGAGACCAAAATTTTATCTCCTTTAACCAGCACGCAAGTGTTTTCTTGAACAAGCAAGTTTTTCGCCTTTTCAATATCAGTCATTTTTGTTTCCTTTGTTCAACAGATATTGCAAACCAATTATAACAAATGGCACAACAACCGCTTGCAAAATAAGCCCAATAAAACCTGTTTGAATTTGTGCCCAAACGGTGGCAACATTAAGTGGGCTAACAGTTTGGAATATTGCAACAATGGCTATAAATGCCACTCTGCCAGAAACCTGTGCAAGCAGCACTGCTGGAAAAGCCATCCACATATTTTTTGCGATGTGTTTTGAAAAAGCACCTGTCACTGCTGCAAAAACGGCGAGTTCAACAATCATATAAGGTAGGCGCACCAAAGCAGGCATAGGGTTTCCAAAGGCAAGAGTGATTAAAAAACTTGCAATTGGTGACATTATTCCCACGCCAAGCCCCCACCAAGTTCCAAGCAAGCATCCGCCAATCAGCACTGGAAGATACATAGGCAGCCACTGCACTCCGCCTGGCGCCCCTGCCACCAAGTGAACAAGTTGTGGCAAAACAACCGCCAAAGCAATCAAGCCAACAGAAACAAGCGTTTTTATTGTGATTTTTGTTTTTGTGTTCACATTTTTTAAAGTTAAAGCTGCTTCTAACATAATTTTTCTCCTTTCAACATTTAATTTTTTTGCATATTGCAAAGAACTCGTCAGTCAAGATTTATAATTTCGTATTCACTGCTTCCCAGCCCAAGTTTTTCTGATGCTTCCACAATGTGAATGCCGTGTCTGGAATTCATCCTTTCAATCAACGACTTCTTGCCCTTGTCTTTTGAATTTATAACTGCATCGTAGCAACTTTGGTCAAGTGCAACAGGGTCCAGCGAAGCAAAAATGCCAATATCTGCCATTTCTGGTTCTGGCGGATGAGCATCACAATCGCAGTTCACCGAAAGCCTGTTTGCAACATTGATATATGCCATGTTGTCTGGCTTAAGATAATCGATAACCGCTTTGCACGCATCTGCCATGCTTTCAATAAATGCGTCTTGGTCGCGGTCAAAAAGGTTTGCCATCATAACATCTGGGTCTGACGTTTTGCCAACCGAGTGAATATATGCTTTTCCATTTCTGGAAGCAAGTCCAATTGAAATGTTTTTCAGTGCACCGCCAAAGCCGCCCATCAAGTGCCCTTTAAAGTGAGAAAGCACAAGCATGGAATTGTAATTTTTTAAATGTTCCCCAACGATATCATATGGCAAATGGAAGCCGCCTTTCACAGGAAGGTTGAACTCGCCTTCTTCGTCCAAAATGTCGCATGGGGCAATGTCCAAAAATCCATGCTGTTTTATTGCCTTCCAGTGGTCACTACTTTCAAACCTTTTGCCACGATAAGCGGTGTTACATTCCACAATTGTGCCATTAAGTTTGCTAACCAGTGGTGCGATGAGTTTTGGGTTTAAAAAGTTGTGCCCGCCAGGCTCGCCAGTTGAAATTTTAACAGCAACCTTGCCTTTTAACTCTTTCCCCAGTGCCTGATAAATTTTAAGCAGCCCTTCACTGGTAAGTTCTTTTGTAAAATACACTTTAGATTTTTTCATTGAACCTCCTTGAATTTTTCACAATAAAATTATATCATAAAAATTTTCATCTAAAAAACAAATTACTGAAAATTTTCAACAATTTTATAGACAAAGTTAAATATAAAATTGACTATTTTTTTATAAAATGATAATATGTTTATATGAAATGTGTTTATATTTACAACCCTACAAGTGGAAAACAGAAAAATTCCAACTTCCGCAATCTGATTGTGGATGAACTTAAAAAAACTTTTGATATTGTGGATGTTCGCCCAACAGGCAAAGCTGGCGATGCAGAAATTTTTGCAGAAGAGGCGTGCGGCGTTTACGATGTTATAGTAATCAGCGGCGGTGACGGCACAATGAACGAGGTTATAAACGGCGTTGCAACCTGTGACAAACGCCCAAAAATTGGATACATCCCAACTGGCACAACGAACGACCTTGCACACTCGCTAAAAATCCCTCAAAATGTAAAAAAAGCGTTAAAAATAATAAAAAATGGGAAAACAACCACGCATGATATTTTCCGTGTAAACGACAGATTTGGAATTTATGTTTGCGCTTTTGGGCTTTTTACGGCTTCAAGTTATCAGGCATCTCAAAAACAGAAAAAACGCTTTGGAAGATTGGCATATTTCAAAAGCGGTGCAAAAGAACTTTTTGCTTCAAAGCCATTTCCTTTGGCAATAAAATATGAAAATATCACCCTGACAGGAAACTATGTGCTTGGAGTGATTGCCAACAGCAAATATGTCGCCGGCTTCAAAATCAACAAAATGGCAAACTGCAACGACGGCTTTGTCAACGTGATTTTGGTGAAAACAAATGTGCAAAAATTCATCACCATAACATCACTTTTTCGGGTTTTTCGCGCTTTTTTGTTTGGAATGAACTCACTCCGCCACAACAAAAAATGCATCCTTTTAAAACTTGACCAATTCCATGTGGAGGTGCCACAATCAACCATTATTAACCTTGACGGAGAAAAAGGGTTTAAAGGCTCGTTCAATTTTCAAGTTTTGCCACAGCACGTGGAAATTTTTGTAAAATAAAACACTTTTTTCCAAATTTTTCATATAAAAGAATAAATTTTAAGGAGATTTTATGAAATTTGGAATTTGTGGATATGGAAATTTGGGCAAAGCAATCGAAAAAGTTATAACCGAAAAAGGCGGACAAATTGTGGGCATCTTTTCAAGACGAAGTGGCATTGAAAGCGCATCGAAAGCCAAGGTTTATAGCCTTGATGAAGCCAAAGATTTTATCGGCAAAATTGATGTTATGTTTATGTGCGGCGGCTCGCAAGAAGACCTTTTGTGGCAAAGTCCACAAATGTGCAAATATTTTAATATTGTGGATACTTTTGACACCCACGCAAAAATTGCAGAGCACAAAAATGCACTGGAAAAGGTGGCAAAATCAAGCGGCCATGTGGCAATTTATTCTTGCGGATGGGACCCCGGTCTTTTCAGTTTAATAAGAGGGCTTGCGGCAAGCATTTTTGAAAACAGCCCACAAACCTTTTGGGGAAAAGGTGTAAGCCAAGGACACAGCGAGGCATTAAGAAACATTTCTGGAATTAAAGATGCCTTGCAGTTTACCGTTCCCAACAAAGAGATTTTAAAAAAAATAAAACAAAACCCTGCCATAAATGCAGACAAAAACCGCATGCATGAGCGGCACTGTTATATCTGCCTTGACGGAACACGAAGTCAAGAAGAAATTGAAGAAGAAATTAGGAACACAGAAAATTACTTTAAAGGTCAAGAAGTTAAAATCTTTGTTTGCTCACAAAAAAAGATTGACGAATTAAAGCAAAAAATGTTTCATCAAGGAATTGTTATTGGCGGAGACAAAAATTCTTCTATGCAGTTTGCTGTTAAAATGGAAAACAATCCACAGTTTACCGCAAACATTATGTATGCTTATGCCAACGCAACAAAAAAACTTGAAAGTGGGGCATATAACCTATTAGATATTCCAGTTAAATATTTAGACAATAATAGCAAACTTGACAGAATAATATAAAAAGTGGAAAAAATCCACTTTTTTTAAAAAAAATTTAAAAAATTAATTGTTTTTTATTGTTTTTTTATTATTTTTTGTTATTTTTTATTATTTTTTTTATTTTAACAAATCGTCCATAGAATAAAGCCCTTCATGTTTGTTTTCTATAAATTTGCAGGCTTTTATAACTCCTTCGCAAAACACAGAGCGGTTTAACGCACTGTGGGATATTTTTAAAACCTCGTTATTTGCATATATAGATATGCTGTGCTCGCCAACAACCTCGCCCAATCTTAAACAAGACACCACAGGATTTATCCCAATTTTGTTTAATTCATTTAAAATTTGCTTACAAGAGCCACTTGGGGCATCCTTTTTGTGCCTGTGATGAATTTCTTGCACAAAAACATCGTTGCCGCCCAAACATTTAAAATTTTTTATTGTTTTAAGCAAAACATGAAACATTAAGCTAAAATTCGGTTCCATAAAAATGGCAATTTCGTCTTTGAATTTTTCTATTTCTTTTAGATTTTTTTCATCGTGATTTGTTGTTGCAATTATAATTGCGGCTTTCTTCTTCGCTGCTAAAAGCAAATTTTCGTATAGGCACTGTGCACTTGAAAAATCCACAACAACATTATAATCAAAATTCTCAGCATCGGTGCGATTGTTTTTGTCTATGCCAAGATATTCAACCTGCTCTTTGTCAAGTTCCTGTTGCATCATGCTCCCCATGCGCCCAGCACAACCTATAAGCAGAACTTTCATATCTCCTCCAACAATTTTTCAATTTCTTTGTCAAGCACTTTTGCATGCTGTTTTTCCAGTTTAGAAAGTGGGGCCCTTAACACATTTTTGATAATCCCCATTTTTGACAAAACATATTTTATAGGAATTGGATTTGGCTCGCAGAACATTAAATTGTTAAATGAAAAGAATTTGTCGTTTATTTTTAAACTTAAATTGTCGTTTTCAAACATAAGCCGCATTTCTTTTGGGAAAGCGTTGCTTGTAACGCTTATTGTTCCGCTTGCCCCCAGCCCTTTAAAAACGCCATTCAAGTTGTCGTTGCCACAATAGATGGCAGTTTTGCCTGAAAGGACATGAAACATTGCACAAATATGTTCAATGTTGCCATTTGCCTCTTTTAAGCCCACAATATTTTTATTTTCACATATCGTTCTCATAGTTTCTGGCAAAATATTAACTCCGCTACGAGAAGGAATGTTGTAAACAATAACGGGTGTGTTTACACGCTCACAAATTGTTTTATAATGCTTTATAATTGCATTTTGCGTGCATTTCATAAAAGACGGAGTTTGCACCAAACAAGCATCAGCACCAAGTCCAGTTGCCTTTAAAATTTGTTTTGCTGCTGCCTCAGCATCATTTGAACCCGCTGCAACAATCATTTTTATCCCTTTTGGCAGCAGATTTTTAACAAACTTAATAAATTCCTCTCGCTCTTGTTCTGTTAGCAGAAGCCCCTCGCCTGTTGAACCCAAAATTAAAATTGTTTTAATGCCGCCATTTATCTGATGTTCAATCAACTTTTCCGTTGCTTTAAAATCGATTTTGTTTTGAAAGTTCAAGGGTGTGACCAACGCCGTGCAAACGCCTTCAAAAATCATAAAAACACCTCGCTTTTTTAGTTTATATATTCAAAATTTTGCATCTTTGCTAAAAGTGAGGATTATTTTGCAAGGTTTTTGGCAAATAAAAAAAACAAACTCCAAATGTTTTTGCACTTGAAGTTTGTAATTTAAGTTTTAATTAACGAGTCTTGCGCCATATGCCAGTGTAATAGAAAGTTAAATAACTTGCAGCCCCACCTAAATTTGTGCCGTCAATAATATCAGGAGACACCCCTCTGCCGTGATTGTGGCCATTTGCAAACCAATTGTTTGGATTTTCAAACTTTGCACCTGTCAAATTTTTGCAATCAGCAAAAACGTTGTCGCCAATGTAGCGAAGTTCTTCGTTAAAAGTGATATTCACAAGTGTATGGTTGCTTTCAAACGCCCTTGATGCAATAACAGTTGTGCCAGTTTTTGTTCTGTATGTGGCGGCAATCGTTTCGTCAGTTGCAATCAAGCAAGTGTCTATATAAAGTGCGCCATCCGTCCAACTGTCAGGGTTTTTATAAAATGCAGTGCCAAAAAATGCTCTTTCGCCTATATATTCAATTTTTGTGCTGTCTTCAAAAGTTATTGTGGCAAGTGCTTCGCAATTTTCAAACGCCTCGTCACCAATGTAAGTGACCGTTGCAGGAATTACAATGCTTGTTATGTTAGAGCCCTTAAATGTCCCAACAGGAATTTTTGTGGTCCCTTCTGGAATTTCCACCTGCCCTTCTGCACCTTGAATGTTAAGTTTGGTTGCATAATTCATTGGGCTGGAGTGGTCATTTTTAAAGTTAATGTTCATCCACTGGCTGAAAGTTCCGCCAAAAACGACCTCTTGCAAGCCCTCGCAGTTCAAAAATGCATCGGAATCAATTTCAATAATTGTCCCAGGCAAATATATTTCATCCATGCCCACACAATCTTTGAACGCACTCTCGGCAATCGTCAAAATTCCATCGTTCACTTTCGCTGCGCCCACATGAGTGCTTTTTGCCTTGATAAGGTGTTTGCCAATATAAAGGATGTCGCCACTCCAATGTTCGCTGTTATTCACATAGCCAGTGTTAGAAAATGCGGATGAGCCAATTTCTTCAACATTATCTGAAATTTTAATATCCATAAGGCTGGTGCAGTTTTCAAAAGCGTGGGCGCCAATAAATTGCAAAGAATCTGGCAAGTTTGCTGCCGACCTTAATTTCCCACAAGCAAAGAATGCATAATTATCAATTTTAATCAAACTTGACGGAACTGACAAGTCTTGCTCATCGGCAATTTCAACAGTTTCCAAATTTTCACAACGCCCAAATGCATAATCGCCTATTTCTTGCAAGGTTTTTGGAAGAATAACGGTTTTAAGTGTTCTGTTTCTGTTAAAAGCACTTTCTTTAATGCCAATGTAGCCAGGGCCAATTTTTGTTACAGGCAAACCTTTGTGATATGCTGGGACAATCAAGTTTTGCAAAGTTTTTGCCATACGGCTGGCGTCCACAACCACATAGTGTTCATCTTCTTTTTGGTAAGTTAACCCATCATATCCACATCCGTCACAAAGGTTGGATTTTGTAAATATATGGTTTTCTGTGACCTGCTCTCTGCAATTTTCTCGCAGACAAGTTCTGGTGTGCGTGTCATCTGTTATTTTAAACTCGTTATAATCTTCTTCGTGCCCCGGTTCAATAAACAAATGCCCAAGCGCTTTAATTTCTTCTGTGTAAAAATTGCCGCACTCATCACAAGTGTATTTGTATTCACCATTTTCCAAGCAGGTGGCTGGGGTTTCCACCATGGAGAAATGGCAAATCTCGTATTCCACATGGCTATTATCATTGCCGCAAACCTTTTTGTGCTGATGCTGCCCTTGGGCATTTACGCCAGCATAAGTCCAAGTTTCTGGATATGCGTGGCCAAGCATTGCCCCGCCATCTTTTTCATAAGTGAATTGGCAATCTTCACAATAGTTTTTTATTGTGCCTTTGTCAACGCACGTTGGCGTTGTTCCAATATCAACAAAATGGCACTCTTTTTCTTCACGCATTTGGCAGCCTATCCATTGGCAATGCCTTTCATGTTTGCTGTCTTCCTCGGTTGTGCCAGCAATATGTTGCCAAGCCGTCCATGTATGTTCACGCTTGCTGCCATATTCTTCAATGTCATTTCTGCCACAAACATTGCAGAGGGTTATTTTGTGTGCCAACGAGGTGCAAGTGGCGTCATATGTTCTAAAGTCCACATTGCATCTTTTTCTTTCTGTTGTTTGGCACAAACTGCATTTATGCTCGTGATATAAAACCCCTTCTGTTTCAGAAGATTCAACCGCTTCCCATTTATCATATTGGTGCGTTAGTTGTGCCTTTTCGTTTGCCTCGTAAAAATATCCACAATCGCTGCAAGTGTAAGTTGTGTAGCCTTTTGAAAAGCAAGTTGCGGCGGTTTCAACGCCCTCGCCAAAAGAACATTCCACTCGGTTTATGTGTTCCGAATTGTTTAAACAAACTTGCTCATGCATGTGCTTTCCGTTTGCATAAACGTGGCTATAGCCGCTTGCCCATTTATGCCCAGTTGGCTCTGTGAAATCATGCTTATAACTGTTGTGGCAAGTTTCGCAAGTGTGAATGTTGTATCCTCCATCTTCGCAAGTGGCATCAATGGTCACAGTATCGTAAGAGCAGTCGCCAGTCTCGCTAACGCCGCAGCCAGCCCTTAGGCAATGCCTTTCGTGAGTGCCATTATTTTCATCCACAACAAAATCACCTGTTGGTGCCCAATCAGTAAAGTTGTGCCCAAGTGCAGCAATAGGCTGCTGAGCCTGTAAAACCTCGCCGCAAACCGAACATTCAAGCCCATCCGTCCAGCCAATTTCCAAACATGTTGCTGGCGAGCCTTCAATAACCACCGACTTATGCCCAGCAAGAATAGCCCTGGTTTGAACATCGCCGCAACGCAAACAAACTTCTTTTTCCACACCGTTTTCAGTGCAGGTTGCAGCCGTTTCTGTCTGCCACTCACCGTAATTATGTCCAAGCGCTGCAATTTCGCGAATCTCCTCCTTTCCGCACTTACAAATGCGTTTTTCCAAACCTTTTTCCGTGCAAGAGGCTTCTGTCACAACTTGCCAATCGCCATAAGCATGATTATGCCCACAAGACGAGAGAAGCACGCCTGCCCCAAACATAAACGTGAGTGCAAATGCAGCGAATAAAATTGAAAATAAATGTTTTTTCATATGCCCTCCAAAAAAGAACTTCTTCATGTGCTAATAATACTATAAAACACCAAATTTTGCAACGAAAAAAAGAAGATTTTTTATAAACCTTCTTTCTCTTTTTTTATTTTACACATTTCTTTGCCCAATCTGCCACTTTTGCCTCACTTGCATAAACAGTTGAGCCCTGAATAGGAAGGCCACTCCCAACATTTGCACCAGCGCAGAGTTTTTTAATGTCGCCCATGCTATTGCCCAAGCCACTTCCTTCATGTGTTGAAAAAGGAAAAACATTTTTTCCGTGAAAATCCAGTTTTTCAAGTTGCGTGAACATGCCCATTGGCAAAGTTCCCCACCAGATAGGGTAGCCTATAAAAATGTTATCGTATCCATCCAAAGATTTTAGTTCCTTCTTCAGTTTCGGCCTAGCGTTTGCGTGCAGTTCGTCTTTGGCAACATCGCAGCAAGCATAATAGCCATTTGGATAAGTGTTTACAGTTTCCACTTTAAACAAATCAGCACCAGTTGCTTTTGCAATCTGCTCAGCCACAACCTCGGTGTTGCCTTTAGAAATGTTTTTTAGCCCTCCTCCAAAATAATTTTCGCCAGTGTGAGAATAATAAATAACCAAATTTTTCATTTTTCCCTCCTACGCAATATTATAAATGAAAATTTTTATTTTTCAAAACAATTTTATTTCAACTTTTTTAAACTTTGTTTTGTTTCAAAAAAGTCTGCCCAAGGGTTCTTTGTTTTTAAGCGTTTTAGTGCCTGAAACATATCAATTCCGTTGGGTTCAATTTTGTTGAGTTCACTCCAAAAAATTGGCACAGAAACTTTTGCCCCCGGCCTTGCTCGAAGTGAATAAGGTGCCACACTGGTCGCCCCTTTAGTGTTACGCATAAAGTCTATAAAAATTTTGCCTTTCCGCATATTTTTGCGAATGTTGGTTGTGTAACGCTCTGGCCATTTATTTTCCATAAGGTGAGCAACTTTTTCAGAAAAGTCATGAAAAGTTTGCCAAGATACAGACGGCGAAAAAGGAACGACAATATGATAGCCCTTGCCGCCACTTGTTTTTAAAAAACTTTTAAGCGAAAGGCTGTCCAAAATCTTTTTTAAATCTCTCACGCCCTGCCTAATTTTGTCTAACCCCAAATTCTTGTCTGGGTCAAGGTCAAAAACCATGTAATCAGGCTTATCCAATTTTTCGGCGTGGCTGCCCCACATATGAAATTCCAGCGTGCCAAGTTGCACCTGCCACAAAAGCCCAGTTTTGTCTTCAACGGAAAAATATTCTTGCTGTTTGCCCTCATCATTTTGGATGGCAAATTTTTTTATCCCCTCGTTTTCCACAGTTGGATGTTTTTTATAAAAACTATGCACAAACGAGCCATGGCAGCGCACCACACTCAGCAGCCTGCCTTTCATAAATTTAAGCATTTCGTCCGCCACTTGATTGTAATAATTTAGCACATCAATTTTGCGAATTTTTTCTTCTTTGAACAAAAGTTTTTCTGGATGAGTTAATTTTATTCCATAAAAGTCTTCTGTTGCTTTATTTTTAGAATTTGCATTACTTTTTTCTATTTTTTCGCTATTTTTTATGTTTTTTTTAGATTTTTTTTGATTTTTTTGCGGTTTTTCAATATTTTTTAAAAAATCTCCTCCTTCCAAAATCACCTCTTTTGCAGATTTATCTTGCCTTAATCCCTTAAAACTCGCCTGCCGTAAAACGCCGTCTTTAGTTATTTCTGCAAACTGAATTTGTGCAACAAGTTTTGGCTTTAGCCATATGGCTTCCTCTTTTGGTTTTTCTTCAAAAGGGCATTTGCTGGTTTTAATTTTTTCAAATTCTTGTAACAGAGCTTTGCTCTCTTTTTGGTTAAATCCCGTGCCACATTTCCCCACAAAAATCAACTTGCCGTTGCAATGGTATCCAAGCAAAATTGCACTTAAATCTTTTTTCTCCGCTTTAAACCCACACACAACAAATTCTTGCTCTTTTCTTGCCTTAACTTTAATCCAATTTTCATCTCTTGTGCCAGTGTAAGTGGAGGTTTTGTCTTTTGCAACAACGCCCTCTAGGTCCAAATTTTTAACCGCTTTAAAAAACTTGTTGCCACTTCCAACAAAATGCTCAACATATGCAATCTGCGATGGCGCATTTTTTAACAATTTTTCAAGTTCGTTTTTTCGCTCAACAAGCGGCAGAGTTCTTAAATCTTTGCCATCCAGTGCCAAAAGGTCAAAAACCATATACACAACATTATTTTCTTTGCCAGATTTAAGTTGTGCTTGCAGCGCCTGAAAGTTTGGTTTTCCTTTTTCATCCAAAGCCACAATTTCGCCATCCAAAACCATTGCTCTGCCGCCTGCAAGTTGATTTAACGCCTCGGCTATTCCTAAAAATTTTTTGGTATAATCTATTTTATTGCGAGTGTAAATGTTAACCTTATTCGCCTCGCAAAAAGCAACTATGCGGTAGCCATCATATTTAATCTCATAAACATAGTTTTTCCCATTTGGCACTGAACTTTTAAGTGTGCAAAGCTTTAAATCAACATCTTGAAAAGGGTTTTTAATGTTTTGCAAGTTGCCGGCTATTTGCTCAATGGTTCTGCCACTTTTTATGCTTGTTGAATAAGATGATATTCCATCCGTTTTCAAGGCATATTCGTCTTTATCTTTAAGAAGCAGCCAGTTGTCATCGCCGTCTTTTAGTTTTACAAGCGCCCACTTGCCCTTTAAACGCTGTCCAAAAAGTTCAACTTTAATGCTGCCATCCTTCAAGCCTTTGTCTATATTTTGCAAAGCCTTAAACTCCCCTATATCCCACAGCATAACTGTTCCGCCGCCATACTCGCCCTTTGGGATAACGCCTTCAAAATCTGCGTAATCAATAGGGTGGTCCTCCACATGTATGGCAAGGCGCTTATCTTTAGGGTTATAAGACGGCCCTTTTGGAACGGCAAAACTGATTAAAACGCCCCTCCACTCCAAACGGAAATCGTAATGCTCACGCCTGGCATAATGATGTTGAACAGCAAAAATTCCAGTCATTTTTGCACTTTTTTCAGTTTTTGAAGCAGTTTTTTTGATTTTTTTTAATTTTTCTTCTCCGCTTGGCTCTTTTGTGATATTAAAGTTTCTTTTATTTTTATATTCTTCTAACTTTTTCATATTTCCCTCTTAAAAATAGTTTCCAAAAATAAATAAAGTTAAAATATTAAAATAAAAAATGCGAAAAAATCCATTTTATATGGCGAAAAAATATTTTTTTAATTAATTTTTAAATAAAAAAAAGACAAGCCTATAAGGCTCGCCTTTTTAAAATTAAAGAATCCTCACAACCATAATTCTGATTGGGGTTGTGGTGCCAGGCTGTGGAGTGATGGCGCTGGTTGAAGCGTTTGTCAACTGGAAGATGTCGCCCTCTGTGGCATCAGCAAGTGCAAAGCCGCTAAGATTAACAGTGGTGCCAGTATTGACCGTTCCTCCAGATGAGGAAGTGCCAATGACATCTCCAGTGCTTTCTGTTGTTAAGTTAATAACGGCTTCTTCAATTTGTGATGTTTGCAAAGCAACGTTCCAGAAGAACAAATATAATCCAGTTTCGTTCACAGTTATTTGCCCATTTGCAGGGTTGTTGGTTACATTTGCAGTTTGGTCGGTTGTATCAAACAAAATTGGTCCATTGTTTGCAACTTGTGCGCTTGAACCTGACGAGGCAAGCAGATACGCTGCCGTGATTGCTGGCTCAGCGCCAGTTGGTCCCTGTGGGATGTTAAATGTTAAAGCAACATTGTCGCCAGTTGTTACAGCGGTTACAGTCGCATCTTCGCCAGGACCAAGTGTGTTTGTTGCAGCAACGGTGATTGCTGGGGTTGCGCCCGTTGGACCGGTTGGACCTGTTGGGCCAGTTGCACCCGTTGTGCCAGTTGGACCGGTTGGGCCAGTTGCCCCAGTTGGG
>CANQCE010000017.1 GCA_947589655.1 uncultured Clostridia bacterium
CATCCCTAGATATACCAAGAAAAAAGCCAATATTGGCTATTTCAAGAATTATGACAAAGATTATGCAGAAGGCGTTGGGCAAGCGTTTGGTGCTGCCGCATCGTTTTTGGCTGACCAAGATGATTATTCTAATGGCCCAACTTTAAATGCTGACGCAGAAACTGTATCGCTCGCTGAAACGCAATTGGCAGAACCAATTCAATATGAATTGAAAAATTTCCCAGATTATGTTGAACAAGCATTTGCAGATGTAGATGTTTCAGAGGGCGTTGTAAATGCCTTTGTTGATGGCTTTAATACTGGATTGAATGAAATAAACACTTTCCATTTTGACGATTTGGCAGAATATGGACAAAATGCTGTTCTTAGAAAAATTGAAAACAATCCAGAAATGCCTAACGTAGAAGAAGGGGCATATGTTGTAAAAGCAGACGAAACAGATATGCTTAATGTTAAAACGGCAAACAACACAGTTATTGCCACAGTTAAAGTTCCGGGGTTGGATGAAGGCTATCAGGCAAAAACGGTTATTGACGCCGCTAACGAATTTGTTGAAGCACTTAGTTCTAAAAATGCGGAATTTTCAACAAACAACACACAAATCACTCCACCAGTTGTTGAAGAACAAACACAAACATATACATTTTCAAACTTTGCTGATGCACAACAATATGTTTTGGATAAAGTAAAAGGCAAGTTTTCAAATTATGACATCGCAGGAAAGGTTGTTGAAGCAAGTGGAAAATTCTTGTTTGTAAAAAATGGCAACAATACCGATTTCCAAATTGAACTTGAACATGGCGCATATACTGCAACCTCTGTTGACGGTGCGTATGACCAATTTAAAGCCGATGTAGATACCGCATTTAGAACTGTTAACAAAGTTACTGACAACAGAGAAAAAGAAACTCCACCAACATATTATTCGTTTAACGATTTGTATGTTCAAAATTCAAATGGCGTGGAACAAGCAGTTTTAAATGAAATTAACACAAGATATCAAGGCAAACTTGGCGAACAAGCAACTGCTGACAACACAGTTTTTGCACAGGCAGGAAATAATGTAACAGTTGAATTTGAAAATGCCAACAAAACAGCCGATATTGCATTTAGCGTTAACAAACGTTATACAGATTTGGAAGCACTTACTGCTGATTTGCCAAATATAAGCATGAATTATACAGAAAACATTAAAGAGGTTACTCCACCTGTTGTTGAAAGGTTCACATTCGCTGAACTTTGGGGACAGGATGAGGTTGCAGTTGAAAATGCTGTTCTTGGAGAAATTAACAAGAGATATCAAGCAAATCTTGGCGAACAGGCAACAACAGACAACACTGTTATTGCACAACAAGGCAATAAAATTGCTGCATCATTTGAAAATGATGACAAAACAGCCATAATATCATTCAATCTTTCAGAAAAATATGCAGATGTTGCTGAACTTGAAGCCGCTCTTTCAAAAGTTAGCATGAACTATAAAGAACAACTTAAAGAAAAAGCACCAACAACTTATTCATTTGCAGAACTTTATAATGCCAATACAAATGCTTTCAAAACTGCCCTTATGGCAAAATTGAAACAAGAGGTTCTTGCAGCAAACATTGCAGGCAGCAGAGATGCCAACTTGTTGAAAGGCATTGTTCAAAATGGCAACTATTCGGCTGAATCTCTTGAACTTAACGGAGATATTTATAATCAAAATGCCAAGTTCACATTGCATTTGGATGATACATTGTCTTTGAATTTCAATGTGGCATTCCCAAATAACACTTTCACAGATTTAAGTGATGGAAATGTTCAAAAAGAAGTAGATTTTGCAAATCTTGGCAGTTTTGTAGAGGATAACACCTATGATATCAACAGCGATGCTAGCATAAAACAAGCGGCTCTTGCAAGATTCAATGGGGTTATTAAAGATAATTCAAGAGCATATGAACTTGCAAACATTTCTGTAAAAGCAGAAAAAGACGGAACTTACACCTTTGTTGCAGGCGTTCAAGGGGCTGAATACGAAATTAGAGGTGTTGCTGGAAAATATCTTGCAAAAGACAAGAGTGCTGTTGAACAGGCTGAGGTTGTCAACCTTGCAGTGGAAGCAGAAGCAAACAGGGTGAACGAGAGAAATGGCATTGTTGCCCAAGTGTTTGGCGCTGGCGCAAAGAGTTACGAAAAAGATGGCTCACTTTATGTGATTGTTGGTGACAACATAAATGGCGGCAAAGTTTATAAAGTTAGCGGTCAAGATGCAGAAAATTCCAATTTGGCAAAGAGCCTTGAGGCTATGCGTTCAAATGATGACTACACAAACCTTGTAAAAGATGCAGCAAATGAAAAGAACTGGTCAAAATGGATTGACAAGGCAACTTTGCAAGCATTGAAAGACGACATCTTATACGGCAAAATGGATAACGACACTGGCAAGAGAACTGGAACAGGGCTTACAACAGAGGCAAATGCAACATTATACATTACCTTTGATATGGGCTCGGCGAAAGTGAAAGGAACACAAAAAGTTTACACTCCAACCATGACAGTTTTTGCAGTTAGCGAAGATGGCGAGGTTCTTAATTTTGCAGAATACAGTGGAACAAAAGTTTCTGTTGATATGTCAAAACTTAAAGCAGGCGAAGATGCCACAGAAAAAGCCAAATACAATATGTTCAGGCATGCGGCAGACCCAAATGTAGACTTGAACAGAAACGGCGTTACAGTTGAAGATACTGCCACAGAAGCAATCAGCAAAAGCCGCAGTTCGGATGACAGTAAAATAATTTAGTTAATAAAAAAAAGCAGGTTAAACAACTTGCTTTTTTTTATTTCTACCTTAAAAATTTTTAATATGTCTAACTTCAATGCTTGGGATTGTTATTTCGTGTGGCATATCAAAAACATATTTGATAGTTTTTGCGACCGTTTCAGGAGACAGGCCTAATTTCATGATTCCTTGTGGCAGTTCGTCATTTGCTTGAATATAAAGGTTTGTTTTGATAAGCCCTGGGCAAACATCTGTGATTTTCACATTGTGTTTTGCCAAATCTCTTTGGATTGCTTTGCGATAATAATATCCACCATGTTTTGAAGCGTTATAGACAGGGCAAAATTCTTCTGTTTCCACGCCACTTTGAGAGTTGACATTGATTATTTGGCCTTTTTTGTTTTTGATTAAAACAGGCGCAAAGGTTGTTATCATGGCAATTGTGCCAAAGGTGTTTGTGTCAAGCACATTTTTAATTTTTTCAAGAGTGTTTAATTCTGCAAAATGTTTGTCATTTAACTGTGAAATTTCGCCTTTTGTCCAAGCGCCTGCACAATTGATAATTGTGTCAAGTTTGGCAAAGTTTTTCTCTACAAAAGCCTTTAATTCGTTGATTTTGTCAATGTTTGTTATATCACAAACAAAATATTCTGCATCCAAATTTTGCGCAACTTTTTTCAATTTGTTTTCAGTTTTGCCAACAAGCAAAAGTTTTTCATCCTTCAACAGTTTTGCAGTTGCTTTTCCCACGCCGTCTCCGGCGCCTGTAATTAAAACATATCTCATAACAGTCTCCTTAAAATTATTATAACATATTTGCATCTGTATTGCATCATATTTTCAAGGTTTTTCTATATTTCATTTTAAACATAAAAAACAATCTAAAGCAAACAAAATTCAGATGAATTTTCTGGGGTGACCACGGCGAAAAGTAATAAAAAACACAACTAATCGTTGGGTTGCTTGGTGCGGATGAGAGGGGTCGAACCTCCACAGTGTTGCCACCACAGGTACCTGAAACCTGCGCGTCTGCCATTTCGCCACATCCGCATGGGGCTATTTTAATATATTTGTGGCAGTTTGTCAATAAAAATTGCAAACTTATATATCAACATAGCACAGAAAGTGGTCCGACACAGGGGTGTTTGTTACAATTTTTTTGCTTTGAATGTTTATGTTTTTAGGGACAAGAATATTGTCGCATTTTTTGTTGTCTATGGTTGTTACATCGTCAAATACAAAATTGTATTCTTTTGCAACCATATCCAGCAATTTTTGCAAATCAGTTTTTCCGCTTACAACATTAAAATCGCCACAAACAATGGCATGGTTGTTAATAACCTTACGCTGAAATTCATCAAAAAACGCTTTGTATGCCAAAATGTTTGCATCAAAACGGTGAAATGGAAGAAATTGTGTTGTTATAACGTTAATTTTGTTTTCTGCCACAATGGAAACTTCCAAAAAGCCTTTGTCGTGCGTTTTATACATGCCATTCTTAGTCATTTTTGTTAAATTTGGGTTCTCAAAAAGTTTTTTTTCAACAATTTGAATTGGGAATTTAGATAAAATGGCGGTGCCTATGCTTGTGTTCTTGATGAGAAACCCTGGACTGTTTTCAAACTTTGCAAAATATTTTAGCCCTGTTAAAGCACTAAGATTTTCCAAAAATTTAAAGGAATTGGTTGTGGTGACCTCTTGCAGTGCAACAACATCTGTTTTGTTTGCTATTATCGCATCTGCAATTGCCCTTAAACTTTTGTCATCCGCATTTACCTCAGGGGATTTATCAAAAAGTTCCCCGCTATAATTTGACATGTCAATGCCTGAACTTATGTTCCATGTTGCAATCCTCATGTTTAGTTCCCTTCCACAACAACTGTAAATTTGGCGGAAATTTCTGGATAAATTCTCGCAACGGCAGTGTAAGCGCCTGTGGCTTTAATTGCCCCGTTAAGTTCAATTTTCTTTTTGTCTAACTTTATGGAAAGTTTTTCCAGTGCCTCGGAAATTTCTTTGCTTGTAATAGAGCCAAAGGTTTTGCCGTTTTCGCCGCACTTAATTTTTAAAACCACTGTTTTGCCTTCAATTTGTTTTGCAAGTGCTTTTGCTGCCAAAATTTCTTGTTCTTTGTGGAATTTTGCGGCATCTTTTTGAATTTTGTTTTCGCTTAAAGCGGAATTGTCCGCCAGTTTTGCAGCGCCATTTTTAAACAAAAAGTTTTTTGCAAAACCATCTGCAACGTCTTTAATTTCACCCTTTTTGCCCGTGCCTTTAACATCTTTTAAAAGAACAACTTTCATGTTTCACCTCGCATGTATTTTACATTATTTTGTTTGTTTTGTCAAGATTTGGCAAGAATAAACCACAGGAGGCTTTTTAAATTGGATATTCGTTGTAGAAAAACTGGCTGCAAGTTCAACGATAGATACACTTGCAAAGCGAAGGAAATTTTAATAAAAAGGAATATGGAGTGTGGCACGTATTTGAAAGGGGACAAACCGCCTGTGGACAAAACCAAGTGGTTATTTTCAGAAACTCCGCCACAGTATGCCCCACAGCGAGACAGTTCCACAATTGGCATAGGCTGCAACGCACATTGCCTATTCAATAAAAATGGCAAATGCGTGGCAAACGGCATAACCTTAAACGACCTTAAAGAAAAGCCGCTCTGCATGACTTTTTTGGAGAAATAATTATTTGACTATGCTTGCCTAATTTGAAAAAAACTCTTGCAAATGGCTGAAATATATTATATAATATAGGCATGGGAAGGAAGAATAAAAATCAAACCTTCAACTTGTCTGCGGAAGCGGCTAAAAAGGTTGACGGTTTGGAAGAAGCAAAAAAGAACACCACAGATGGCGACAAAGTTGAGAAGGATTTTCTTGATATCCTTAATTACGAGCGCAAACAAAGCAACAATTTGCTTGGAAAGTATGTGGGCGAAGAATATAAACTGTCTGACGAGATGCGCCTTAAACTTTTAACTCTGCCAAAAAGGTTTGGAGAGGTTGAAGGCAGCACGGCATATGTTTCCACGCGTGTTGGCGAATTTGTGCTTAACTTTAAAATAGAGTTTGACATGAACCCATCTTTTTGCAAATCAAAACTTTATTTAATTGAAGTTGAAAATGGTTGGGATGAAGAAGATATAAAGCACCTTACGCTTTTGGATGAAGATGAGCAAATTTATCATCCAGAATACAGAAAACTTATGTTTGAAAGGTGGAACGTTTATTATGATGTTTCCGCATTTTCAAAAGATGAAGAAATGTATTCGTATCTCCATATGCAAAACGAGGAATTTTTGTTCAGCAAGGAATTGATAGAAGTGCTTTCGCAGTTATATGTTGTGCGCATGCTTGCACTTTTGGACAAAATGGGCGAGGTTGGGCAAAAAGTTAGGCTTGAATTTAAAATGAAAATGGAAATGCAACTTAATAATGACCCAAGTTACAGCACCAACTACACAATGCAAAAGCGCATGCTGGACAAAATGTTGTATAAAAACAACGCCATGCCAGAAATTTTAAATTCGGAAGAAGGCAGAAAAATTTTAACTGGATATAGCGGACCTTTAAAAAATTTACGAGATAAAACAGGCGTGCCAATTATGGAAGCCAAAAAAAGTGGTAAAGAGCCTGAAAAGAAAAAAGATGCACCTTCGTCATCGCCAAAAGTTAAGAAAAAGTCGCCTGTAAAAAGCGGAAAGCCAAGTTCTTCTACCAGCCCAAAATATATTCCTTCAACATCCAGCATAAAATCAGCAGATTCCGCCAGAGAGCAAAGAGAGGCGTTAAACCGAGAGGACCCAAATTTTGAAAGCAGGCTAAGGACCTCGCAACCAACTCCAACAAGAGTGACGCCTGCACCAAGAGTTAATGTTGCCCCACCGCGTGAAGTGCCAAAAGCACCAGAGCCACCAAAACCAGTGGTGATGCCGCCTTTTAACAACAAAGAAGATGTTGAGCGTAACGAATTAAAGAACTTTGCATTGGGCTTGGCGGAAGACATATACAAAAACAAACTGTCAAGCACTGCGCAAAATTTAGAGCAAGAAAAAAATCGAGAACAACTTCAAAGGGTGGCGCAAGATTTGTCTATGAAAAAACCTTAAACGGCAAACAAAAAAAAGAAGCGATTTGCTTCTTTTTTTTAATTAAATGTTCTTGGAACGCCGTATAATTTTGCATTGCGGTCATTTTCTTTAACAACACTGTTCAAAGCGTTTGTAAGCACTTTTGCCAAATTTCTGAAACCAGTTGTTGAAGGCCTTGCCAAAAGGCTTTGATAAAATTGCCCAAAATATGCAGCATTAAGTGTGTAAACTGGGCTGCCTTTTTCATGCAAATGGAAAGGTTGGTCGTGTGCTATTTGCAATGCAAAGGTTCTAACCAAGTCGTCATAAGTGTCTCCTTCCTTCCTTGAGCAACCTTGCTTTACAAGGTTATCAAACCTTTTATCTCTTAAAAGGTTGACTGCTTCCATGCAACGGTTGGTGATTGTGTTTTCTGGCTCGCTGGCTGAAATGCGTATTGTGGTTTCTACAGAATAATTGCTCATATCAAATCTCCTATGCCTTGATTATAGCACATTTAAACATTTTTGTAAATACCCTTTTCAAAAATTTTAGAATATTTTTGTTGTTATTTTGCAACCTACTCATAAGCAGGATTGTGGTTTATGATAAAAAACAGTTCAAAGTTGGGGTTTGGGGCAGTTGTTCTGCTGATAAGCGGTGTTGTTTGTAAAGCGCTGGGTGCACTTTTCCGCTTGCCACTAACAAATTTGTTGGGAATTGAAGGCATTGGCGTTTTTCAACTTGTAATGTCTTTATATGCCTTTGCGTTGGTTGTAACCTGTGGCGGAGTGACAAACAGCCTTGCCAAATTGATTTCTTCAGCACGTGCAGAGGACGAAACAAAAAAAATTAATTTGTTTTTGTTAAGGGCGCTAATTTCCAGTATTAGCATTGCTCTTGCTTTGGGCGTGATTTTTTTGCTACTTAGCAAAGTTATCGCATCTTTGCAAAACATAACGGCATATTCCAGTTATGCACTTTTTATTTTCTTGCTGCCACTGGGGGCAATACTGGCAACTTTAAGAGGTTTTTTCCAAGGTTATGAAAACATGTTGCCAACGGCAACCAGTCAAGTTGTAGAGCAGGTTTTTAAGTTTGCTTTTGGGCTTTTGTTTGCATTTGAATTTGGCAAAAGCGGAACGGCGCAGGGCGTATTCGGCGCGTTTTTGGGGATTGTTTTAAGCGAACTTGTTGCAGTTATACAACTTTGCATTTGGTTTTTATTAAAATTTAAACAAAACAAAAATTTGGAAGCACAAAAAATTTTGTTAAACAAAAAACTGGCTTGCAGGCAGTTTGCCAAAGCAAATTACACTCTTATGCTTTCGGCAAGTATTCTGCCACTTGTAAATGCTTTTGATGGACTTGTTATTGTGGACAGACTAACTTTAAGCGGCATAACCGCAGAATTTGCCACTAAACTTTATGGCTTGCAAACTGGAGTTGTTGGTGCGCTTTTAAACTTTCCGCTTATTATTTCTGTTTCTGTTACAACCGCTCTTTTGCCAAACATATCCTATTTAATTTCAAGGGGTGCTGGCAGCAAATATATGGTTGAAAAAGGCTTGAAAGTTCTATTGTTTTTAATTCTGCCAACAACATTTGGCTTGGCGGCAATCTCGCGCCAAGTTTTGCTTTTGTTTTATTCGGATTTGGGGCAACTGCTGGACACGGCGTTTTATCTTATGATTTATGGCTCTTTTTCAATAATTTTAACAGGCATGATGCAATATTTTGTGATGCTTCTTCAAGCCAGCGGAGATTTTTTACGGATTTTAATTTACACATCTGTGGGCGGAATTTTAAAGGCGGTGCTGTCTTTCTTTTTGGCTTCCGTGAAAGGCATATCCATTTACTCGCTTGCCATTGGGAACATCTCTCTTGCAGGGGCGGTTTGCGTGCTTTCAATTTGGCGCTTAAAGAAAACAATAGGCTTCAGTTTGCACTTTTTTGATTTGTTTTTAATTTTGTTCGCCACAGCCACCATGTTTGTGCTTGTTTCAAATTTTGTAAAAGCGAATTATTTTAGGTTGTCCGTCAACATTTTGATTGCCATTTTGCTGGGGGCTTTGGTTTATCTTGTTATAACCATGCCTTTTATATTAAAACTTCTGCGAAAAAATTTGTTTAAAAATTCTGCCGATTGACAACCATTTGAGAGGAGGGATAAATATGAATAAACAAGAATTGGTTGCCATATTGGCAAAAAGGACAAATCTGTCAAAGCAAAAATGCAATTTATTTTTAAACACGTTTAAAGAAACGGTTTGCGAGGTGTGCGTTAAAGGCGGAGAGATTGTTCTGCGCGATTTTGGAAAATTTTCTTTAAAAGAAAAGAAGGCACGCAAATTTCTTAACCCACAGACCAAACGCTATTACATTGCTTCGCCAAAAAAAGTGCTTGCGTTTAAATGCTTTAAACCTTTTTAAAAGCATTTTGCTTGATTTTACACTTTTTTTGTGCTAACATACCTGCATGGAAATTGGTGGCAAAAATTTTGACTTTCCTTTGCTTCTTGCACCCATGGCAGGTGTAACAGATGTGGGGTTTAGGGCCTTGGCATCTTTTTTTGGCGCCGATTGCACTGTTACGGAAATGTTGTCTGCACGCGCCATGCAACATAACCCTAAAAAGACTGAATACATGACCTTGACGACCGAGCAAGAGAAAACCAAACTGGCACAAATTTTTGGGCATGAGCCAGATTTTTTAGCCAAGGCGGTGCAAAATCCGCTTTTACAAAAATTTGACGGCTTTGATATCAACATGGGCTGCCCAGCGCCAAAAATAATTAAAAATGGCGAGGGTGCGGCGCTCATGGACAACTTAAGCCTTGCCAGCAAAATAATTTCCACTTGCAAAAACTCCACGCCAAAGCCTGTTTCGGTGAAGTTTCGCAAAGGGAATAAAACGGAGAATTTTTTAGATTTTGCACGGATGTGTGAAGACAGCGGCGCAGATTTTGTCACGTTTCACGCACGCAGTGTGGCGCAAGGTTATAGCGGTTTTGCGGACTATGATGCCATTGCCTCTGTAAAGGCAAAACTTAAAATTCCTGTTGTTGGCAACGGCGATGTGCTGGACGAAAACAGTTTGCATAAAATGCAGCAAACAGGCGTTGACGGCGTTATGATTGGGCGTGGCACTTTGGGAAAACCATGGCTTTTTGCCGAACTTAAAGGCAAAGCCAATATAGACAAAATGGCGGCAATAAAAAAGCACATCTCCATTTTAAGAGAAAACTTTAACGAAAATTGGTTAAAATTGTATATTCGCAAGCACCTTTTATGGTATTCGGTGGGGCTGCCAATGGCGGCAAATTTAAGGCAAAGGCTGGCAACGTGTGACGATGTTGACAAGTGCATAGAAATTCTTTGTGATGCCATGCAAAAATAGCAAAAAACACCTTTAACAAGGTGCTTTTATTATTCAAATCAAATCCTGCATGCGAGGGGCAATTTCACAGATTTTTGGCAAACATCTAAAAATGTTTGTGTTTTAAAAAGGATTGTTGTAAAATGTAACTATAAGAGGGTGGAGTTATGAAAAGAACAATTAAAGATGTGAAAAGTTTTAAAGGCAAAAGGGTTTTGCTGCGTTGTGACTTAAATGTGCCACTTGACAACTGGGGGGACATTTTAAATGACAACCGCATAGAACAATCGCTTCCAACCATTGCAGAACTTGTCAAAAAGAATGCAAGGGTTATTGTGTGCTCTCACCTTGGCAGACCAAAGGGTTATGACAAATATTTATCCCTCTTTCCAGTTGCCGTTTATCTTATGAAAAGTTTTCCTAATCGCGTTAAATTTTGCAGCAAGGTGGTTGGCCCAGAAGTGCAGGATGCGGTTTCAAAGATGAAAGATGGCGAAATTTTGGTGCTTGAAAACCTTCGCTTTAATAAAGGGGAAGAAGAAAACTCTCCAGCGTTTGTGAAAGAACTTGCCTCTCTTGCAGATTTTTATGTTGACGATGCTTTTGGGGTTGCACACAGAAAACACGCCTCGAACTATGGCGTTGCCTTAAAACTTCCAAATGCAATAGGGCTTTTGGTTGAAAAAGAACTTAGTGTTTTTGAAAAAGCGTTTAAAAAGCCAGCACATCCTTTTGTTGCAATTTTTGGCGGTGCAAAGGTGGACGACAAACTTAACCTTATAAACAATGTTATGGACATTGCCGATACAATTATAATTGGCGGTGGCATGGCATATACATTTTTGCAGGCAAAAGGGAAAAATATAGGCAAAAGCCTTGTGTCTTTGGATATGGTTGACGATGCCCAAGCAATTATAGCAAAAGCAAAGGAAAAAGGGATTAACTTGCTTTTGCCAATTGACCATGTTGTGCTTGCTGGCGAAAAACAAAAGGTTGTTATAACGGAATATCTAGATAACGATATGGTTGGGCTTGACATTGGGCCAAAAACAATCAAGTTGTTCTCAAAAGCCATAAAAGAGGCAAAACAAATCATTTGGAACGGACCTGTTGGCAGATATGAAGATGTTCGCTTTAAAACTGGCACCGAAAAACTTGCAAAAGCGGTTGCAAAAAGCAATGCTTATTCCATTGTTGGAGGCGGAGATAGTGTAACGGCGGTTGAAGAAGCCGGCGTTGCCTATAAAATTGACCACCTCTCCACAGGCGGTGGCGCAAGTTTAAAACTTATGGAAGGAAAGCCGTTGCCAGCCATTGAAGTTATAGACACAATTTAAGCAAACAAAGGAATAATTAATATAAAAGGAGTGGGGCCATGAAAAAACTTATTATTGCAAACCTTAAAATGAACACAAAACCAAGTGAATTTAAAGATTACGCAATGACACTTGCCACAAAGGCAAAGTTGTCAAAAAACAGCATTGTTGTCTGCCCACCATTCACACACCTTGTTGCGGCACGAGAGTTCCTGGGTGGCAGCAAAGTGGCATATGGTGCACAGAACATTTCTGACGAAGAAAAAGGTTCCTTTACAGGCGAAATCAGTGCCAGCATGATTAAAGATTTGGGTGCAACATATGTTATTCTGGGTCACTCCGATAGGAGAAACAAGTTTAAAGAAAACGACAAACTTATCAATAAAAAAATAAAAACCGCTCTTGCCAACGGCTTGAAAGTTATTTTGTGTGTGGGCGAAAGTTTGCAGGTGCGTGAAAGCAAACAGGCCTCGGCGTTTGTTAGAAAGCAGATAGACGATGACCTTAAAGGCATTTACGAAAACGAACTTGAAGGCGTTGTTATTGCATATGAACCTATTTGGGCAATTGGCACAGGCAAAAACGCCACAAACAAAGATATTTCCAAAATGGTGGGCGTTATCCGCAAAGAAATTGAAACGCAATTTTCTGCCAAAGCGGCACAAAAAGCCATAGTTATATATGGCGGAAGCATTACAATAAACAACTACAAAAAAATCATTTCAAACGAAGATATAAATGGCGTGCTGATTGGCGGCGCAAGTTTGGATGTTGAAAACTTTTCAGTTATTGTCAGAGAAAATTACTAAAACGGAGAAAAAATGAACCACGTTGCATTATATAGAAAATACAGGCCGAAAACTTTTGACGAAGTGATTGGGCAGGAACACATAACCAAAACGCTGGAAAACCAGATTGAACAAAATCAAGTGGGGCATGCCTATCTTTTCACAGGCACGCGCGGCACAGGCAAAACCAGCGTGGCAAAAATTTTTGCCAAAGCGGTGAACTGCCTTTCGCCTATTCATGGCTCGCCTTGCGGAAAATGCGAAAACTGCCTGCGGCTGGAACAAGAAAACGACATTAACATTATTGAAATTGACGCTGCTTCAAACAACAAGGTGGATGACATCCGCCAAATTCGCGACAAAGTGAAGTTTTTGCCAGTCGGTGCAAAATATAAGGTTTACATTGTTGACGAAGTGCATATGCTCTCGGACAGTGCTTTCAATGCCCTTTTAAAAACTTTGGAAGAACCGCCAGCACATATAATTTTCATTTTGGCAACCACCGAAGTTCACAAATTGCCACAAACGATACTCAGCCGTTGTGTGCGCTTTGATTTTAGGCTGGTGAGTGTTGACGAACTTTCCAAACACCTTGCCAAAGTGTTCACGCAAGAGAAAATCACGTTTGACGAGGACAGTTTAAAGATAATTGCGAGCGCTGGTGAGGGCAGTGTGCGAGATACGCTCTCCATTGCAGACAGCATTGCATCTTACTGCCAAGGCAACATAACAAAAGAGAAAACATTAAGCGTGCTTGGTACAACTGCGCACGATATGCTGCTTGAATTTTTTGACAAAATGGCAGAAAAGGATGTTGGCGGCGTGCTTACGCTGATTGACACTCTAGAAAAAGACGGCAAAAATTTGGCAGTGCTGGCAAAAGACCTTTCCAAACACGCACGAAATCTGCTGGTGTGCAAATCTTGCAAAAATCCGGGCGAAATTTTAAATTTCACAGACGACATCTTGGAAAAATACAAAGCGCAGGCGGAAAAATTTGCCGAGAAAGACCTTATAAGATATATGCAGGTTTTCTCCGGCGCGGAGAGCGAACTAAGATACACTCTTTCGGTGAGGCTGCTGCTGGAAACCACTTGCCTTAACGCCATGCTTGGCTACGACGTAAAAAAAAACTGAAAATTGAAAAAGATACGACCAAACTTTCGTCAAGCAATGTTTGGGGGAAGGTGGTGCTGTATTTAAAAGAGCATCACAAAGTTGCACTCCATGTGGCTTGCGGAGATATCACCAATGCGGTGCTGGAAAACGGCAAACTTATCATCCGCAGCAGCGATGAGTTTTTGGTGGATGTGCTGGAAAACGGAAAAGCGGATATTGAGGCGGCACTTCGCTGGCAAGGGCTAGACATTCCGTTTGAGGTTATCAAATTCCAAAGCAGCACGCAACTGCTGGAAAAAGACACCAAAAAAGCGCGCGCCTTCTTTGGCGAAAAACTTGAAATTGAAGAATAAAACGAAAGGAATTTAGATGATTAAAGATTACAGGAAGCAACTTTTGCAAGAGTTAAAGCAAAAAGGTTATAAATAATAAAAATTTTGGAGGTAAAAAATGGCTTACGGATTTGGAGGATTTGGCGGGCAGAATATGCAGCAACTTATGCGTCAAGCGCAAAAGATGCAAGAGGATATGAAACGCACTCGCGAGGAGATTGATGCAACCGAATATTCTTCTAGTGTTGGTGGCGGCATGGTGGAGGTTTTCATG
>CANQCE010000018.1 GCA_947589655.1 uncultured Clostridia bacterium
GAATTAGAAGGAAAATATACTGAAGGATTACTTACTTCAATGATTGCTGACATTTCAAGAATAAAAAAAGGAGATTCAATTCTTTTTTATCTACAACATAATAACAATTTTCAACACTTGAGGTTGTGCCGTTGGCAAGATGAGACATACTCCTATCGCCCACGCCTGCCTGATAATTTTTTGTCTCCATTTGCCCAAGATATAAACTGTTTTTCAATGCAGTGTTGCCATTTTCAATAAACCCAATAAGTCCGCCAACATAAGAGCCTGTTTTATTAAATGCATACTCCATTTTGCCAGCGTTATATGTGTGGTTTATTTCAACTGCGGTGCCTGCAACTTGGCCGTTAATTTTTCCAATAATTCCACCAACATAAAGCCCAGCCACATTTGCGGTTATGTTGCCGTTGCTATAGCAATCCCTTACATAAAATGGCGTTCCTGTGGAAAAATCAACCGTCATATCCCCAATGAGACCGCCTATATTCCCAGAGGTCAACGAATTTTCGGCAATTGTTATATCGCCTTCGCTGTAGCAAAATTCCATTTTTAAGCGTTTTGCCGCCCCGATAAGCCCACCAATGTTCGCTGCACCTGCGGAGTTCCTTTCTGTTATGTCCACATTTGCAGAGCAGTTTTTCACATTAAGCAAACCTGCAACGCCAATCAATCCACCAACATTGGCACAATTTGTAACGCTCATCTTGCCGCTCACCGTGCAGTTTAAAATTTTTTGTGCTTCACCAAGCCAATCTGCATTTGATAAGGTTGTGTCACCAACTATGCCGCCCACAGATTTTGCGCCTGTGCTTGAAATGTCAACATCTTTTAAGTTCAAATTTCTAATTTTTGCACTGCTGTTTAAATTCGCAAAAAAGCCAACATTGCCACTGTTGTTGCCGTTTATGTCTGTTATCTTCAAATTGTAAATTGTGTGGCCTTGTCCATCAAAAATTCCGTTGAACGCATCGTTCCCATTTACAGGATTTAAAACGGTTATAGGTATCCATGCCTTTCCTGCCAAGTTTATATCAACATTCAAATAAACCGTTTGTGGGGTTGAACCATTCACAAAAACTTTGCCGCTTTCCACTTCTTTGGCAAAATATGCAAGACCTTTTGCAGAATTTATGTAAAACCTGTCGCCTTCTTCAGCCCAATCAGCATCCGAAACCTTATCAGGATAAACCCCATCCCAAGTATCGGCCGAAAGGCTGACAGCCTTTGCATAAAAAATTTGGAGATTTATGCTTCCAAAAACTCCACAAACCCCAAACATGAAAATCAACAAAAAGAATATTGCTTTTCTTTTCATAACACCCACACATGTGTTTTTGCGCTCGACAATTTTATGCCCTTATTTAACAAATAAATTGTAACACTTTTAAGTTTAAAATTGCAAACAAATAAAGGCTTTTATTTATTATATATATAAAATATTTTTTTAAACAAAAAAGTTTTGTGGCGGAAAAACTTAAAAAATATGCAAAAATATTTTTTCTTCTTTGCTTTACGCAAAATAAAATATTTGGATAAAAATTGATAAAAAATAAAAAAATGCATGTTTTTTTGCATTTTTTAATAAAATTTGGGCATTTTTTTGCCATTTTTTATTTTTTTAAAAATTTTTGATAGTCCAGCCCCATTGCATCTTTCATCTTTTGCAAAGTCTCGGCTGCCACCGCTCTTGCCTTTTTAGAATTTTCAAAAAGCATGGTATAAATGGCGTCCAAATCGCCTTCAAGAGCCTTTCTTCTGCTGCGAATTGGTTCCAAAAACTCTTGCAATATGTTGTTAAGGAAAAGTTTTATTTTAACATCCCCAAGCCCACCGCGTCTGTAATGGGCTTTAAGTTCATCCAAATTTGCATATTCTGGCAAATATTTTTTAAAATGTTCATCTTTGCAAAACGCATCAAGATAGGTAAAAACAACATTGCCTTCCACTTTTCCAGCGTCAGAGACTTTAATATGCCCTGCATCCGTATAAGCACTCATAACTTTTTGTTTGACAACTTCTGGCTCGTCTTTTAAATAGATGCAGTTGTTTAAAGATTTGCTCATTTTCGCATTGCCGTCAAGCCCCACAAGCCTGTGACAAGCTTTATTATCTGGCAAAACCGCCTCTGGCAACGGAAAAATTTCTTTTCCATATGTGTTATGAAAACTTCTTGCAATTTCGCGAGTTTGTTCCAGCATTGGCAATTGGTCTTCGCCAACAGGAACTATGGTTGTGCCAAAAGCCAAGATGTCTGCCGCTTGACTTATAGGGTAGCACAAAAAGCCAACAGGGATTGAAGAATTAAAGCCGCGCTGTTTCACCTCGTCTTTAACAGTGGGGTTGCGTTGCAGCCTTGAAAGTGTGACAAGGTTCATAAAATACATTGTAATTTCAGCGAGTTCAGGAACCTGAGATTGAATAAAAATGTTCACTTTGTCAGGCGAAATGCCGGCAGAAAGATAATCGATAGCCACCTGTATAATGTTGTTTTTAACCTTGTCAACATTGTCGGCATTGTCAGTTAGGGCCTGCGTGTCGGCTATCATAATGTAAAATTTGTCAAAGCCCCCTTGCTCTTGCAACGCCAATCTGTTTGCAATTGAGCCAACATAGTGACCTATATGCAAGTTGCCGGTGGGTCTGTCGCCTGTTAAAATAATTTTGCTCATAATTTTCTCCAAAAACTAAAAATAACCTATTTTCAACGAAAAAAAATGCATTTTTTTGCAAAAAAAAGCGTGTTTTTTGCTATTTTTTTAATATTTTTTTATTTTTTTCTTTTATTTTTTGTTTTTTTGTTTTTTATTTATTTCTTTTTATTAGTTATTCTTTTTCATTTTGTTTCAAAATTCAAATATATTTTTCAACAAATTATTTTTTCGCCGTTATCCAACAATGGCAGAAATACGGTTTAGCGTCTCTTTTTCGCCAAGCAACGTCATTATTTCGTAAAGGTCTGGAGAGTTTTTTCTGCCTGTAATTGCCACGCGCAAAAATTCGCAAACCTTTGCAACATTGCCTTGATAATTTTCTGGATTTTTCTTATAATCCGAGTTGCTTACGGCATAGCCAAGTTTTTCGGACATTTCTTTAATTTTTTCAAACCACACATCTTTTGAAGATAAATCTAGGTATTCTTTGTAACTTTTTAGCACTTTTTCGCACTTTTCACCCTCTTGCTCATCAAATTCGTAAGTGCGTGGCTTTGAAAACATATAATCATAAAGGTCAAAAAACATACTCCACTTATAAATATCCTTTCTTGGCTTTGGCTTTTCTCTGTCTATGTTCAAAATTTTTGTAACATAGTCTTTTTCTTTTACAAGATAGTCCACATTTCCCGGCGAATTTTCTCTTGCCCAGCCTAGCAGCCTTTCATAGCACTGCTCTGCCGTAAGTTTTGAAATAACCTCTTTTGCAATGTCGTTTAATTTAACAAAATCAAAAAGCGGTGTGTTGGCAGTGTTTTTAAAACCATCAAACGGAAAGTCTCTATAATCGGCATCTGGGTTGTTTTTTCTCCAAATTTCAAAATTTGAATTTATAAGGTTTATCAAATATTCAACAACCGCCTGCTTTGGATAGCCCTCTTTATCGTAAAAACGCATATCGGACTCTGGGTCTTTGCGCTTGGATAGTTTTCTTTTATTCCCCTTTTCGTTAAGTTTGGAAATAACAGGGGTGTGAATATATTTTGGTCTTGTAAAGCCCAAGACATCAAAAAGTTCGTGATGAAGTGGATAAGAAGGCAGCCACTCCTCCCCACGAACCACTGTAGTTGTGCCCATTAATGTATCGTCTATCGCGTGAGCAAAATGATAAGTTGGCAATCCGTCATTTTTCAACAAAATTGCATCTTTGCTGTTCGCCAAAATTTCAATTTCGCCTTTCACACAGTCCACAAATTTAATTTTTTCTTTGCCATCGCCGCTTGATTTTAAACGAATTGCAAACTTTTTGCCATCCTTTAAATTTTGTTCAATCTGCTCGTAAGTCAAATTGCGGCATGGGTCTTTATCGTCGGTTTTGCCAAGAGCAAAATCTTTTTCGCGCTTTTTCTGAACATCCTCCAAGCCTTCTGTTTTGCGGCAAAAACACGGAAACGCCTTGCCTTCTGCCACCAACTTTTTGGCATAAGCATTGTAAAATTCTTTCCTTTCTGTCTGATAATATGGGCCATAATTGCCAACCGTCACACCGCCTTTAAGTTCGTATTCGTCTGGCATGAAATCGTAATCAGACAAAACATTCATTATAATCTCGCTCGCGCCAGAGATTTCTCTTTTTTGGTCTGTATCTTCAATGCGAAGATAAAACACCCCACCGCTTCTTTTTGCAATATTGTAATCAATCAACGCTTGATAAAAACTGCCAAGATGCATAAATCCTGTTGGGCTTGGCGCAAAACGCGTTACCTCTGCGCCCTCTGGAAGATTTCTTTTTGGATACATTTTTTCAATTTCGTCTGTTGTATATTTGTTGCTAGGAAACAACAATTCAGCAAGCTTTTTATAGTCCATTTTTTACTCCAATTTTATTCTGCAAAAATTGCACTTGAAAATGCATCTACAAAGTTTGGCAAAGTGCTTGTGTAGAATGTTTGCAGTTTTTCTAAATAAACTTCAGCCAATTTGTTCTTTTTTAAATATTTTTCCATGTTGTTGTCATAAGTTACTGCCAATTTGTGAAGGTCCAACTCTTTAAGCGCTTTGCTTGCAGCCTTGGCTTGAACATCAAATTCTTCATACATATCAAAAACATTTTCAAGTTGTTCTTTTGTAAATGTTTTGTAGTTTTCATTTGCAGCAACAAAAACTTCGCGATATTTTTCATATTGCAGTTGAACTTGATTCATCAGTGCCGTTATTATGGCTTTGTGAGTTCCATTTGCCTGATTTGCCCAGTTCATTCTGTTTGCAACCTCTGTTATTTGAAATTCTGTGAAGATTGGCAACATTTTTGCTCTGACATATTCTTTTACAAGGCCAGTGTCGGAAGCCTGCAGCCCTTCAACCTGTTGCAAAAGGTCAAAAATTTCGGTTGCATCAACGGTTTCGGCAAGTTTTAACGACAAATTAACATTGCTTTCCACAAGGTTTCCAAAAGTGTTTTTAAATCTGCGAAGATATACTTGATTTGTTTCTTCGTTTATATCGTCAGCAAAATCTTCCATTTGCTTTATAAACGTTGAGCGTTCTCTCACAAAGGTTTTAACATATTTTGTATAAGCGGTCAACGCGCTGTTAAGCCCTTTTAACGCATTTTTTGCACTTTTATTAAGAGATTTTTCATTTTCTTCCAAACGGAAAATATAATCTTTGTTTTTGTTTATATAATCATTGGATATAACAAGTGCAACATTATATAAATTTTCAAGTTCGCCGTAGCCTGCTTTGTCTTGTTGTATATAAGAATTAATTTTTTCGCCAAAATTCACTTTTAAGTTCGTTTCAAGCCCATCCACAGAGCCCGCTACAAAAACATCTGCGTGCCCAGCATAATAAGCGTTTAAAGTTTCAAAATTTTCCTTGATTGTTGCAACAGACACATCTCCGCAGCCTGCCAATCCAAACGCTGCCACAACCATAACGCAGCATATAAAAATTGTTGCCAAAGATTTTTTTATTTTCATATTTTCCTCCTAACCTGCAATATTTCCATCAATAAACTGTGCAAAGAAATGGCTTTCTTCACCCAAAGTGTTTATATCTTTAACAATGTTCTGCAAATTTTCGTTATATGGATAAGATGCAAGCAGTTCTTCCCCTTGTTTTGAATAATACGAATTGCAAAATTTTTCTAAAATGGCACCATATGATGCATTTTCTCCAATTTTGCTTGAAACATTTTCGGTTAAAGTTTTGGTCTGCTTGAAGATAAGTTTTGCATAATCGTTGTTTAAAATGGCAATGTCTTTATTTTTGTTGGCAACAGGCATACAATCAACATAAACATCGGCAAGCCTGTTGACAGCATCGGTGGTAAAATTGAAGATGTCAGCCAAAAAGCCTTTTGTATCGGAATATGTTTCCGCTTCCCAATATACAACTCCGCCAACCATGCTTTTATCCATGTTTTTGTTTATATATTTTTCCAAATCATCCGCTGCATTTTGTGCTTTTTTCAAAGAAGATTCAATCTTCCCTTTCTGCTTTTGGAAAACCTCTGTAACCTTCATAAAAATTATATGGCGGTTAAAGAATTGCCCTGTTATTGCATACGCGTGCAGTGATGCGCGCTCGTTTAAAATTGTGTTTTGCTCATTTTCGCTGAGTTCCTCATTCGTGGACAACGCTGCAAGATAGGCATCTATCGTGCCGTATTGCTCTTTGTCTTGTGCAAGGTATCCAGTTGTCACATAAGTGTTAAAATGTTCTGCAAAGCCTTTGGTTGTTCTGGTTTTAAACAGATTGATAAACACAATGGCAAGCACAACCGCAATGACAACCAAAATGATAATTGCAATAAACCATCTTTTTTTCATGTTTTTCCTCCTTAAATTTCTTGTTCAACCTTAATTTTTTCGTCTGGATTAAGATAGGTTGTATATTCTCCCACCCATCGCAGTTTAATTTCTCCAGTGCTGCCGTTACGATGTTTTGCTATGTTCAAATAAACCGTTCCTGGCTCGTCCTCTGGTTTTTCTGCCCCATATTTTGCAGGGTTGTAAAGGAACAAAACAATGTCCGCATCCTGCTCGATTGAGCCAGACTCTCTTAAATCTGCCAAGATTGGCCTATGGTCTTCACGAAGGTCTGGGCCGCGGTTGAGTTGGGCAAGCAGCAGAACCGGAACATTCAACTCTTTCGCCATACGCTTAAGGTTGTTTGTGATTTCTGTGACATCTTGCGTGCGGTTTTCTTTTCTATCTTTTGCGCCAAGCGACATCAGTGTTAAATAGTCAATCACAACCAAATCAAGCCCATCTGTAAGTTTTAATTTTTGGCATTTTGTTCTAACTTCAAAAGGAGAAATTCCGCCTGTTGGATCAACATATATCCCTGCGCTGGCAAGTTTCTTTTCGGCGGTCCAAACGCGTTTCCACTCCTCGTCTGTAAGGTCGCCGTTCAAAATTTTGCCAAGGCTGACTTTTGAAACCGATGCAAGCGCCCTTGACATAAGCTGCTCGCGAGTCATTTCCAAAGAGAAAATGGCTGCTTTTTTGCCCTGTTCAATGGCAGCGCGCACGGCAATGTTCATGGCAAAAGAGGTTTTCCCAACGCCCGGCCTTGCTGCCAAAATGATAAGGTCACTGTTTTGTAAGCCGTTTGTAATTTCGTCAAATTCTTTATAGCCTGTTGGGATGCCGCGCAGTTTCCCTTTGTTTTCTGCCAAGAAAGACATCTGCGCCAAAACATTTGTTAATGTTCCGCCCGGCTTGCCAACAAGTTCCAAATCGGTTTTGATATCTTTTTGCGAAAGTTCAAATATACTTTTTTCCGCAAACCTCATGGCATCTTGCCCATCTGGGCTATTAAATGTGTTGTTAATTATCTCTTGCGCCTTTGAAATTAAATGCCTGCGAACAGATGTGTCTTTAACTATGTCCATATAGTGCTGAAAGTTTGCAGCGGAAGGCACGCCATTTGTTAAAAATGTAATATAGTCAATTCCGCCAACTTCTTCCAACCTTTTTTCCACTTCAAGTTGATTGGTTAAGGTTACAAAATCGACAGGAATACTTTTCATAAACACAGTTTGCATGCTGGCAAAAATTTTTCTGTGCGCCTCAGAATAAAAATCGTCAGGCGAAAGCTCCGCCAGAATATCTCGCTGAATTTCATTGTCAAGCAGCACGCAACCCAAAAGCGCCTGCTCAGCCTCTAAACTGTTTGGTAAAATTTTATAGTCTGCCATGCCGTTCCTCCATTATTTATCAGAAAAAGGGTCTTTCTTCTTTTTTAACCTCTCGCCTTTGCGTTTGTCAAGCTTTTGCATTAAAAGCGAGTATATGAAAAACAAAACAAATAACATTATTACAAGCACCAACATATTAAGCCATTGTGGAACTTTTGCAACATATGCCAAAAGTATGGAAACAACAAGCGCTGGCAAAAATACAATCACCAAAAATATCCCAAGCCGCTTGATTTTTTGTTTCAGTTCCTGTTTTTCCGTAGTTCTCATGCTTTAAGTATAACAACAAAACGAACTTTTGTCAATTTTATTTTTATAAATAAAGTATTTTAAGCAAATATATAAAACTTGACACGCATCAATGGTTTATGGTATAATCGCCAAATCGAGGTCACTTTCATGATAAAAACTTACAAAATTAAATATCGCGGAAACGATAATAATCATAGTAAAAATCGCTTATTTTGCAGCGATGATGTTTTATTTAAAGGCGATGTTTTGCGGCTCACCGCAAAAATAACTGTGGATGTGCCAGATTGGATTTATAAAGGGAAAAAGCATTATTTAAAGGCATCTTGGGCACAATTGTTGGTGGATTCATCAACACTTGACGAGGGATACAACTTGCAACTTGGCACTTCCAACTTTGAACAAAAGCAACATAACAAGCACTTTATAAACCTAATGGCGTGGGACCGCTTGCTTGGCAAACTTTTGGATTATCAAATAAAAGAGTTTGTTACAGCGCCATCCCCTTCACAAGACGACGTTTTGCAAAATTATGTTTTGGAAAAAGAAGAACAAAAGTGTGCGGAAGAAAACAGTTCGCCAGAAAGAATAACAATTTTCACAAAAGAGCAAACAAAAAACATATAGCAAATGCTATATGCTTTTTTTAAATTTCGCCACGCAATTGTTTGCCACGCTCACGCAGGCGAAGATTGTGGTCTAGGATAATTTTTCTTATACGGATTGACTTTGGTGTGACCTCCAAATATTCATCATCACCCAAAAATTCAATGCAGTCTTCCAAACTCATGTTGCGAGGCGGTGTCAGCCTGAGGGCATCGTCAGAGCCAGATGCTCGGCAGTTGGAAAGATGTTTTGTTTTGCAAACGTTCACAACAATGTCGCCACCTTTTGGATTTGAGCCAACCACCATGCCAGCATACACTGGAACGCCTGCGCCAATGAAAAGTTCTCCGCGTTCTTGCGCATTGAAAAGCCCATAAACAATGGCCTTGCCTTCCTCGTGGGCAATAAGTGAGCCGTAATCACGGCGATTTATCTCGCCTTTATATGGTTCATATCCATGGAAAATGGAGTTGATTATCCCCTCTCCGCGCGTATCTGTTAAAAATTCGCTCTTAAAGCCAAAAAGCCCACGCGATGGAATTAAAAATTCCAATCTCATGCGGTTGCCGTGTGGGGTCATGTTTTGCAAGTCGCCTTTTCGCACACCCATTTTGTTCATAACCGTTCCAACGCAGTCTTCTGGAACATCCAAGAACAGCCTGTCAATAGGCTCGCACTTTACGCCGTCAATGGTTTTAATCAAAACTTTTGGCTGGCTGACTTGAAATTCGTAGCCGTCACGCCTCATGTTTTCAATCAAAATGGAAAGGTGCATTTCGCCCCTGCCGCGAACGGTGAATTTCTCCGCCGTGTCGCCGTCCTCCACACGCAGTGAAAGGTCTTTGACCGCCTCTTTATACAGCCTATCACGCAAATGACGCGAGGTTACAAATTTGCCTTCTCTGCCGGCAAAAGGGCTGTCGTTGACCATAAAGGTCATTTCCACACTTGGTTCGGCAATTTTAACAAACTCCACTGGCTCTGGCAGCGTTTCGTCACAAATTGTGTCGCCAATTGTAACATCTTCAAGCCCAGCAACGCAAACAATCTCGCCCACGCTGGCGCTTTCAACTGGCACACGCTTTAACCCCTCATACACAAACAGGCTGACAATTTTTGAGCGCACTTTTTTGGCGTCATCGTGAAAGTTGCAAACAACCACGTTTTGCCCAACCTTAATTTGCCCTCTTTCCACTTTGCCCACTGCAAGTTTTCCAACATAGTCGTTGTGCTCTGCGGCAGAGACCAGCATTTTAAGTGGGGCATTTTCATCGCCAACAGGTGCTGGGATATGTGCTATAATTGTATCAAAAAGCGGTTTTAAATCGGTGCCTTTTTCATCTGGATTTGTGGAGGCAATCCCCTGCCTTGCCGAAGCAAAAACAAAAGGCGAATTTAATTGTTCCTCGTTGGCATCAAGTTCCAAGAAAAGTTCTAAAACTTCGTCTATAACTTCCTTCACTCGTGCATCTGGGCGGTCAATTTTGTTCACAACAACCACAACTTTAAGTTTAAGTGCCAACGCTTTTTCAAGCACAAAACGCGTTTGTGGCATAGGACCTTCAAAGGCATCCACAACAAGCAAAACGCCGTCAACCATTTTCAGCACGCGTTCAACCTCGCCGCCAAAATCGGCGTGGCCAGGGGTGTCTACAACGTTAATTTTAACGCCGTTATAAAAGCAAGAGGTGTTCTTTGACAAAATTGTAATTCCTCTTTCTCTTTCCAGCGCATTGCTGTCCATAACGCGGTCTTCCACCACCTGATTGTCTCTAAAAACATTGCCCTGTTTTAACATCTCGTTCACAAGCGAGGTTTTGCCGTGGTCAACATGGGCGATGATTGCAACATTTCTGATATTAATATTTTCCATCTTTTTTTGTCCTTTTGTAAGTTAAGTTTTCAAGAATTTTTGCAAATTTTGCAAATAAAAAAGAACGCTTTGTTAAGCATAACCCCTTTATTATATCACTAAAAAATAAAAAAAACAAGATTTAAACGCCCCAAAACCAAAGAAAGTGGCATTTTTTTTGAAAATAACCAAACCTACAGTTGACAAACCCATCAAAAGTGCGTATAATAGCAATGTTCTTTAAAATTTTGCAGCAAAATGCAAAACAACAACGAGAAACAACAAATGGAGGATTGGCTGAGCGGTTTAAAGCGGCGGTCTTGAAAACCGTTGATGTGAAAGCATCCGCAGGTTCGAATCCTGTGTCCTCCGCCACACAAAAAAAGCCTGACTAATCAGGCGTTTTTTATTTTTGCTATTATCAATTTAGGCGGCTTTTTGAACTGTATAGAGTGCGGAGAAATCTATTGTATAAACTTCTGCTTCTTTGGCATCTTTGCCTGTAACTTCCACTCTCCAAACTTGCGCTTCTGAGTGTCTTGCTGTCTCTCCGTCTGTAAGCGCCAAAACAAAGTCTTCGCTTTCGCCGGCAACTGTGCTTTTCTTAATTAGTGAGCCATCAATTTCGTTGTCCTTAAATTCATCGCCAGATTTATCTGTTGCTCTCCAACCATAAACCGCTTCACTGTCTTTTCCGGCTTTCACTGTAACAACAACATATTTGGAACCTTTTTCCGTTCCCCAAGCTTTTGCCTGTTCTTCTGTCATTGTTGCGGCTTTCCCTTCTGCAACATAGTGGTTGTCGCCTTTGTAGTTAAGTTTAAACGATGCATCGTTGGCAAATTCCACTTCTGAAATTGTCGCCTTATGTTCCGCCGTGATGTAATCGTTTGTTTGTCCGCACGCTGCAAGCGAAACTCCCCCTACAAACAATATTGCCAAGCACGCCAAGACCGAAATAAATTTTTTCATTTAATCCTCCTTTTTAAATTAAACGGCTTAACGCCATTCATAAAAATAGGCTGCGACAATTTTTAAAAAATATTCCTAATAGCATAAATTTTGTGACATTTTTTGCTGTTTTTAAATAGATTGTTAATGTGCAAAGGTTTAAGCACACAAAAGTCGTTACATAAGAAATTTTTTAGGAGGCACAAATGAACTTTTTTGGAGGCTCAAACTGTGGCGAAGTAGGAAATGGCAATGGATTTGCTGGCAATGACTGCTGCTCACTTATTTTCTTGCTTTTGCTCTTGCAAAACTGTGGTGGCTTCGGCGGATTTAAGGGTGGGGAAATCTGCATTGATTGCGGAACTCTCTTGTTCTTAATTTTGCTTTCAAACTGCGGTTGCGGCTGCGGCAAATAAATTTTCACTTCAGTTTTGTAAAAAACTCCCTTCGCCAAAAAGGGGGTTTTTAATTTGCCATAAAAGCCATTTTAGGCAAAAATAAAGCGTTTTTCGCCAAAAATTTTATTAAAACTGTTTACTTTTTATTTTTTTTATTGTAAAATACCTTTAGAAATATATTTATTGAGGTGAAAAAGATGACCAGTATAGAAAAAAAATATGGCGAAGGCGCAGAACTTATTTGGCAAGATAAAAAAAGATATTTTGGTTTGCCACTTTCATTTACAAAATACTCGCTTGTAAAAAAGCCGGGCGTTTGGGTAAAACTTTTTTCCACAGTTGGCTTTTTATCTTCCTCCATTGACGAGGTTAACGTTTATAGAATTTGCGACATCGATTTTAAACAATCTTTGCTTGGAAAAATGTTTAACTACGGCACCGTTACACTTTTAAGCAGTGACGAAACAAAGCCAACCTTTGTTTTAAGGAACATTAAAGACCCATATCGTGTGCGCGATTTGTTTTCAAGTTTGGCAGAAGAACAACGCAAACTTAACAATGTTCGCATTTCCGAATTCCATAAGCACGACTAATTGTTAAAAAATTGAATAATTCAAAAAATAACTAGGAATGACCTAGTTATTTTTTTGCTCGGCCGGTTTCTTCTTTTTACGCCCAAATGGAATAAACAAGATAACCACGCCAACAATGATTTCAACAAAATATGGAATTGGACTAATTTTATTTGGTTTTAAATTTTTACTAAACAGCCCAAGCGTTTTAAAAGCATCGATGTCGTCTTGCGTGGCTTTTAACAGATAAGCTTCCTCCGATGTTACAATATAAACTCTGTAAATATAATCGGCTGGCTGGTAATTGGCTGGGCGGTTTGTTTCAGTTCCATACTCCACACGAGCGGTAAATGGCATTTGATAATATTCAACTTTTGAAATATCCGTAACCGTTTTCAGCACTTCAATCACGGACATATTTTCCATACTGGTTTTGCTGATGCCTTTATCAAAACTGATAATTCGATAATTAAATAAAGCAAAAACCGCTATCGCAGCCAGTAACAGAATTTTTATAAAAATTTTCATAATAATTTTTCCTTTGCTGTAAATTTTATAAAAAAACCTAAAACTAATAATTTTGTTTTAGGTGTTCGCATATTTTTGCTTTTGGTGGAGATTAAGAGATTCGAACTCTTGACCCCTTGCTTGCAAGGCAAGTGCTCTACCAACTGAGCTAAACCCCCAAACTTAATGCGTCTCAATTTTAGCATATTAAAAACGCTATGTCAAGAAAAATTTGATAATTTCTTGAAAATGTTTTGTTTTTTATTGTTAATATCTTTTTAAAGCATTTTGTTTGTCAAATTTTGAAATGCTAAAAAGTGCACAAAAAAATGACCTTGCGGCCATTTTTGCTTTTATTATTTTGCTGCTTTTGTTCTTGTTGCAGGTTTTGTGGTTTTTGCAGGTGCTTTTTCTGCGTTCTGCTTTTTAAGTTCTTCCAAAATGTTTGCAAGCAGTTCTTCTTGCGTTGGCTTTGGTGGCTCTGGTGCTGGTTTGTTCTTTTCGCGAAGTTCCAATGTTGCCGCCTTAACTGCTTTACGGTCATGCATGTCCACGCCCTGCTCTTGCAGTTGTGCCCTTTCCTCTTTTGTAGGAACGCCTTCTTTCGCTTTGTTAGCAATGCCTTTGGCGTTCATGAT
>CANQCE010000019.1 GCA_947589655.1 uncultured Clostridia bacterium
CCCATGCAGTTGAGGCATACATTGGCAGAAGCACAACCAAAGACACTCGACAAAACGCCCTTTTGGCCGTAAAACTTATTTTTGAAAATTTGGAGAGTGCATATCTTGACGGCAAAAACATTGTTGCACGCGAAAACATGCTGCACGCATCCTATCTTGCAGGGCTGGCGTTTACAAAAAGTTATGTTGGATATGTTCACGCTGTGGCACATTCTTTGGGTGGAAAATATAATGTTCCACATGGGCTTGCAAATGCAATAATTCTGCCTTATGTCTTAAAGAAATACGGCAGAAAAATTTATAAAAAGTTGTGGGAAATGGGCGTGTTTGCAGGCCTGTTTGACAAAACTACCCCAATTGAAATTGGCGCAAAACTTTTTGTGGAAAAAATTGAAAGCATGAACAAAAACATGGGAATCGGTCGCGGCATTGAACAGATTGAAGAAAAAGACATTCCTTCTCTTGCCGCAACTGCGGAAAAAGAGGCCAACCCTCTTTATCCTGTGCCAGTGCTTTACACGGCAAAACAATTGGAAGAAATTTATCGTGAGGTGAAAAATGGAAGCAAAAACAATACAAACAAAAATTAACAAACAACGCAAATTTTTGGAAGCAACGCCTGTTATTCCAATAAAAAAACGTAAAGAGGCATTAAGAAAACTCCGCGACAATTTAAAGAAAATGACCCCAGAAATATCCGCCGCTTTGCAGGCGGATTTGGGCAAGTGTGCCACCGAAAGTTACATGACCGAAATCGGTTTGGTGCTTGGCGAAATTTCTTATATGTTAAAACATTTGCACGGCCTTGCAAAGAAAAAATGCGTCTACACGCCTATCAGCAATTTCCCTGCAAAAAGCTTTGTTATGCCTTCTGCATATGGCGTTGTGCTTGTTATTAGCCCTTGGAACTACCCTGTTTTACTTGCGCTCTCACCTCTTGTTGACGCAATCGCCGCCGGCAACACCGTTATTTTAAAGCCAAGTTCAAATTCTGTTAATGTAAGCAAAGTTTTAACAAAACTTATTTCTTCAAGTTTTGAAGAAGGTCATGCCACCACAATTTTGTGTAATTCAAAGGTGGATGGCGACACTTTGCTCGAGCAGGAATATGATTACATTTTTTACACTGGCAGCACACGCGTTGGGCAACTTGTTATGGAAAAGGCGGCAAAACATTTTACCCCTGTAACATTGGAAATGGGCGGAAAAAGCCCTTGCATTGTTGACGAAACCGCCAACCTTAAACTTGCCGCAAAAAGAATTGTGTTCGGAAAATTGTTAAATGCCGGTCAAACCTGCGTTGCCCCTGATTATGTTTACTGCCATGAAAGCGTGAAAGACAAACTTATTCAAGAAATATCCTGCGAAATTGTTAGGCAATATACCATTGACCCAATTTCTAATAAAAACTTCCCTAAAATTATTAATGAAAGGCAATATAATGGGCTTAAAAACCTTTTGCAAAATGGCAAGGTGGTTTTTGGCGGCAAGTTTGATGACGACCAGAGAAAAATTGAGCCAACCATACTTTCTTCCACATTTAAAAGCGAAGAAATGAAATATGAAATTTTTGGACCTATTCTGCCAGTTGTCACTTTTAAAAATTTGCAAGAAGTGGTTAAAAATTTACGCTCGTTGCCAAAACCTCTGGCCCTTTACATTTTTTCAAATAAAAAACAAAATCAGGACTTTGTTCTCACCTCTTGCCAGTTTGGCGGTGGCTGCGTGAACGACACAATTATGCACATTGCAAACAATCATTTTGGCTTTGGCGGTTTAAAGCAAAGCGGAATTGGTGCTTATCACGGCAAAGTGGGTTTTCAAACTTTTAGCCACCAAAAAAGTGTGGTGAAAAAACCAAACTGGATTGACCTTCCGCTGCGTTATCAACCTTTTAACAAAATAAAAAATTGGCTAATTAAATTGTTTTTAAAATAACAATTTAAAAAAATTGCTAAAAAAGTGAGGAAAATCATGAAAAAAACTGCCTTTTTTGTGAATTTGGCGTTCATTTTGCTTATTTGCGTGGGAGATTTGCTTTACATTTTAAAATCTTATAGCAACATTTTCCCAGCATTTAATGGTTTGTGGTTAAAAGGCCCAACCAGCGTGCTTTTTGTGCTGATGGGTGCTGTAAACCTGTATTTTGCATTGCACAATAAAATTTTCAATCTAAAATTTTGCATTCTTCTTCTTTGTGGGCTTTTCTTTGCCATGCTTGGAGATATTCTTTTAAACATCCATTTTATTACTGGGGCAATTTTATTCGCCATAGGCCATTTGTTCTTTTTTGCATCTTATTGCTTTGTTTCAAAATTAAATTGGAAAGATTTAATTTGTGGCATTGCAATTTTCATCCCTTCGCTGCTGCTTATTGTGCTTGGCAAATTTTTTGATTATGGCGGCGTGCTTATGGAAATTGTTTGCGTAATTTATGCGCTTGTAATTTCCTTTATGGTTGGAAAAGCCCTTTCAAATTTAATATCTGAAAACAATCTCCAAAACCTAATAACATTTTTAGGAAGCGCACTGTTTTTTATCTCCGACCTTATGCTGCTTTTAGGAAAGTTTGCAAACTTGCCAATAGTTGTGGACATTTTGTGCCTTGTCACCTACTACCCTGCTGAAATTTTGCTTGCACTTTCCATTTTGCTTAACTGCTCGCTATTTACAAAAACAAACAATGCGAGCAAAGAATTGTAAAAAAAACATTAACAATGTTTGCACAAAAAGAAAAAGGCTGAATTACTCAGCCTTTTCTTCTGTCTCGTTCTCGCCTTGTTTGCTTTCGTCAGATTGATTTTTGCGAGGCGGATTTTTTCTGTCTTCTTTTTTATTTCTGCTTTTTCTAAGTTTTCCACCCCTTAACTTGATGCTAATTAAAAACGCCATGCAAAGCACAATAACTTCATATGCCCCACCCAGAGCAAAAATGAATTCCATATGTTCAACATTCATAAGCGACAGATACAAAGCCGTGCAGATAAGCCATCCAAATGCAGACAGCGATATAATTTCAATATATTTATAAAGCACCCTTACAAAAATGACTATACTTAAAAAAGTAAACGGTGCAAGATACAAATAAATTAGCCAAATGTTAAAACCGCTTATCTCCGCCAAATGCAAGCCGTAAATAAGCGCCGTGCCAACTGCATACATAATTGCGTTGGCAAGCAAAAGCATGATAAGCCTAAATGCAAATTTTCTTGTGCGAGCACTTTTTGAAATTTTTTCTGTTTCAACATTTTCGGCAGAGCCAGAAAGCAAATCTTCAATTGTCACGCCATAAATTTTGGCAATTTTAGACAGCACAAAAGCATTGGGCATTGTTTCGCCATTTTCCCATTTGCTGATATTTTTATTGCTATAATTAAGCTTTTTTGCAAGTTCAAGTTGGCTTAACCCTGCATTCTTTCTGTATTTGCTTAAATTGTTTGCAAGTATCTCTTTTTCTTCCATACGGCTATTATATCACCATTTTTAATGTATTTCAAAGCGTTTTTGCCCATAAAATATATAAATTCCCCAAATAAGCGAACTGTTTTTTGTATGTTTAGAACAAAAATATAAAATTCGCTTGTTAGTTTTTGGCAAAATGACATACAATTTGAACGTAAAGCAAAAACTTTTTTGTTTGCAAGGAGATATTGATATGAACAAAGTTAAACTTATCACAGACAGTTGTTGCAGTTTTAGCCCAGAGGAGTTAAAAGAACTGGACATTGATTACATTGCCATGGACATTACTATAAACGGAACGTCTTTTAACAGTTTTGATGTCCCTGAAAAAGACCCAGAAAAATTTTATGATATGTTGGAAAAGGCAGAGCACTGCTCTACAAGTTGCATCAACACTTTTGCGTTTACAGAAATGTTTGAAAAATATGTAAATGCCGGCTACGATGTTATGTATATTGGCCTTTCTGGCGGCATGAGTTGCACAAACAACAATGCAAAACTTGTCGCAAGCGATGTGAACGAAAGGTTTGGCGAGCGAGTTTTTGTTGCCGACAGCCTTACAGGAAGTTATGGCGTTGCTCTTATGTTGCTGGGTGCAAAAAGGCTGATGGAAGAAGGGAAAAGTGCAAAACAGATTTGTGAAGCACTTGATAAAAATGGGTTGCGAGTTTATTCTATATTTATCCCTGGCGATTTGAAGTTTTTAAGACGCTCTGGCAGAATAAACAGATTTGCAGCAAGCATAGGCTCAATGCTTAAAATAGCCCCAGTTATCACGGCGAACGAAAAAGGCGAACTGAAATTGTTCTCCAAATGTTTGGGCAGAAAAAAGGCGCTTGAAACAATCAAAAAATATATTCTTGAAAACGCCGATTTGACCTCCGCCGACAAAATTTATATTGGGCACACTGGGCAAAAACAAGAAGCAGAAGATTTGGCAGCATTTGTTAAAAACAATTCCAAAAACAAAGATATAACCATTGGCTATATTGATTACACAATGGGTTGCAACTGCGGCCCAAAAACACTGGCAATCTTTGGATATTTAAAATAAAGAAACTGCAAAATTAAACGCATGTTACCTGTGTAGAAGATAGAAAAATCTTTAAAACCACAGTAAAATTAATGAAAAAAAGTTTTTAACGCAGAAACGCTTAAAAACTTTTTTTACAAATAGAACATTTTAATTCCTTTATATCATTTTAATTTAATGGATTTATATAATACACATTAAATTTGCTTGGCGTGGCGTTTGTGTTAATGGTTCCTTCGTTATCAATCATTCCGTTCACCACATTTTGTTGCATATCAATCGCCTCAAAAAGAACATGACCTAAATTGTCGGTTTTTATTGAGCTGAATAGCAAAGGCTCTGAAAAAGTTATATCGCTTTTTTCGCCAGTTGTAATTTCAACTTTAAAAATTTGTTGACTCTGGCAAAAATAAACATAGTCTTTGGTGACGGCATGGTTTATTATAGAATCATATGGATTGTTGGATGCCGCGAACACTTCTTCAATGGTAAATTTTACTTCGTCTTGCCAAGTGACTTTGTAAATTACGTTCCTATCTAGATAAAAATAACTGTTGCCCTCTTTTTTTATTAAATCAGATTTATTAAACCACTTCGTTGGTGCTGAATAGTCTGTTGGCACAACATCCCCTTCTTGATTTATACACATTGTTCCATCATTGTTATACGCAATTCCATTCATTGCCAAAGAAAATTCTGTATTTAGCACAGTTAAACCTTTCTTTTCATTGTAAACATAATATATATTTTCTAGACCAGAATAATATTGCTCGTATTTTTCAAGAAAAATATTGCCATATTTGTCAACAAAATAAGACCTAGCTGCCACAACTCCATATACATCTTTCACTTCTTCTTTTATTACTAAAACATCATTTTCAACTTTCGCCCTGCAAACATAAATAACCATACCGTTGGAACCGCCTGTAGTAACGCCTAAAAAATATATTGCATCGTCACTTTCAGACATTTCAGTTAAAAGGCCGTTGTGAAAATTATAAGAAATCTCAATCCCACTAAATCCAGTTGCGTGTAACGAATAAAATCTTCCAGTGGTGTTGTCTATAAGATAGGTTGGTTTTAATCTTTCGACATCAATTTCAGGATAATAAAAGCCGAACTCATGGGTGTCTCCACCAGAATAAGAGAGCGGATAATCTTTTGGTGCAAATTGCACTATTGTGTATTTTTTGAACGAGCATATTCCAGTCAATTTGTAAGGAATTTCCTTTTCTTCTTTGTCGTCTTTGTGCTTTTTGTATTTTACACGCTCAACCTCGCCATTTTCATCAACGCCAATCAAATAAGCCGGGCCGTTATTGTCATTTGCAAAAGTGATGGAGTTGGCGGATGCACTCCCCGTGCCTGCGGCGCCAGTTTCTACTCCTGCGCCAAGTGCGGAATAGTTTTCAAAATTTGCAATATACATTTTGTCCAAGTTGAACCCTTTTTCACCTAACGGCAACAAGCCAAGCGTCAGTCCAAGCACAACGGATACAATTATCACCGCAGATAAAAACGCCGCAACAAACGCCAGCCTTTTTCTTTTTGCTGGCATAGTTTCTTTCTCTACGGGTTGCTTTTGCTGATATTCTTCCACTCTGCGAAAAACTTCGGCTGTTCTTTCTTTGTTTGTTTTCATCTTTCCTCCTTTATTCCAACACAAAATTTTCTTGTTTAAGAATTTGATTTAACTTTTTCTTGGCACGAAATTTCAAATTTTTCACCGCACGGCTATCTACGCCAAGAATTTTGGCGATTTCGTCCTGCGAAAAACCCAGTATGTAATCAAGATACAAAACTTGGCTGTATTTTGCTTTAATTTTTTTCATGGCTTCATAAAGTTTTTTATCTTTCGCACTCTTTAAAATTTTGCTTTCTAAGCCTTCTTTATCAATCAAAACTTCGCTGTCAAGCGGAACCAAATGTTTGTTCTTGCGAAGATAATTTAAAGATTTATTTTTGGCGCACGTGTATAGATACGCCCTAAACTGATTGGTGCTATCAAATTTAATGTCTCTGCAAATAATCTCAACAAAACAATCCATCATGATGTCTTCCGCTTCACGAATGTCTTTAAGATAGCCGTTTATAAAAATAATCAGAGCGTCTGCATAATCTTCAAAAGCACGTTCCAAATTGGTCTTGTCACTCAAGTTGTTAAATATTTCCGTTTCCATTCTTGCCCCTATGATAGTATAACAAATCCGCAATGCAAAAGTCTCACTTTTTATCAAAAATTTTAACAACGACTAAAAAAACACACTTTCTGCAATGTCAAGAAATGCGTCAACAATCTTTTTTTTAATTTAAAAAGTTTTGGTCGGGGTGATGAGATTTGAACTCATGGCCTCACGGTCCCGAACCGTGCGCGCTAGCCACTGCGCTACACCCCGTTAAATAAAACTGCGTACGGCAGCTTTATTTGTTTTCTTTTTTCACAAAAAGGCGGCGACCGCTTTTTCTTAGCCTTACATATTCAATAATCAAAAGTGCACCAAGGTGCAGTAGCAAAAACAAAAACCCTGTGAAATACCATGTGAAAATTGTGCCTTCAATAAGTGGCTCGTGGATATACATTGCATCGCCAAATTTAAGCGCTGTTATCAAGAACACGCCAAAACTCATCATAACGCACAGCCCAAGTGGCAACCACGCCCACCTTTTAATGCTAGGGCGCATATAGCCAGTGGCAAGCACCGTTACGCACAAGAAGAACATTACTGTGTGATGCACTAGACCAGTGATTGTAAGCGGATAGAATATAGATGCCGCCTGCCCAATGAAATCTGGATAAATCATCGTCAAAAATCCGCCCAAAAGCCCACAATAGATTATCCAATGCCAAATGCCTGCATCCTTTTTGGCAAAAAGCCCAATTATCGCAAGCGACAAACTTGAAATTCCGCAGAAGGTGTTCGGAATAAAACTTAAAGCGCTTTTGTCGCGTATGACAATCAAAATTCTGTTTGCCAATATCCAAACAAGCAAAAATGCAGAATATGCCTTTATGGCAATTGAAATGGACTTTTCCGTTTTGCAAAACAATTTAATCAAAACCACGCTTGCAACCCCTAAAACAATGACAACAGCCAAATATACCAAATGTTGCCAGCCAAAAATTTCTGGATTCATAATTTTTCTCCTATTTAAAATTATTATAACTCACATTTTTTCTGAAAGCAACAAAATTGCAGCACTTTGGTTCAATTTACCTTTCTAAAGGGCAAATGCATAGAAATTTATTGCCAAAGCAGCGTAAAAATTAAAAACTAACATTCAACAAAAAAGTGTAGCGAAGTTAAAATCGCTACACTGCCCTAAAACATAGGGATTTTTTAAATTTCTTCTTTTTTTGGAATAAGTGCATAGGAGGTTGTTTGGCCTGACGCATTTGTGTTTATAGGATAAGGATTGCCATTTTCGTCTATGCCAGAGCCGTCACCAAAATCGGTGTTTTTAAGTGTTTCTTTCAGGTTTTCAATGTGTTCTTCTTGTTCTATCAATGAAGTGTCGCGATGAATATTGTTAATGTGCCACAAAATATGGTCTGTATTTTTAACAAGATTGCCTTTTTCATCTAAGCCTTTGTATTCACAAAGCAAACGAATGTAGTCCGGATTATCGAAAAGTTTGCTCATGTCGCGTGATGTATAATATTCCCCATCCTTTTCTCCGCCATCCGCTTCAACCGTTTTGTTATATACCCATGCAGGCATAATTCCTATAAATTTGAATGCAATAGTAAGGTCGTCACTTTCCTCCACATAACTTTCGCCATCCCAAAAATATGGTTTGTTGGAAGGGTCTGCGGCAACAATGAATAAAATAGGGTTAACATAGCGATTTCTTATCACTTTGCTAATATCGCCAAAGCCGCCACTGTTCTTGCCAAACCATTCTGCAAATTTATCGTATGTAAGTTTATCATTCTTATTTTCAATTGCAAAGGAAGCAAAGCCTTCACCATAGCCCTTATCAACGCTTATCTTGCCCAATGTGTTGTAGCACAATACATCATAAAAACCACTGAAATAGCAAGTCATATTAGTCTTATTTTCCATTGTGATTGCAGCAGAGGATTCAACAAAAACCACATTTTCAAAATATGCTTTGTCGCCAGGGAACGACAGTTGATAGCAGGTCCAAGAAGCGTATCTGATAACGCTGTTTTTAATATTGCTAAAACTCCCTATTTGGTCTCTTGTTTCGGTTATTCCCGGTGTTGTCACATCTGGAACGGCATCGTCATAGAAAGTGTTTATTTTTGCCAGATACTGAATGTCGCAATAATAAGCGTGGCCAATTCTAAACACCATGAGCTGACTTGCTCGCTTAACTTCGGTTGTTGGATTTGAGCCCATTAAGGTCAAATTATAAATGCCATGGAAGGCCGCACCATCGTGATATCCGTATCTGGTTGAATCGGTAGTATGCTCAAAAAGATATGTGTTTCTAGCCATCAAATTTATATGGAAGCCATTGCCATAAACTGTTGTTTTGCTAAGTTTATCCGTTTTAGAAACGCCAGTTACCTCGCGGTCCAAGAACAAACCTGCATTTTCTGCTGCGGTTTTCTTTTCTTGGTTGCCATCCAATTCCCCTGGGCCATAAAGCGAAGTGTGAAGAACAATTTTATCGTTCTCGTAATATCCATCTGCATCAAAAACATTTACAAGAGCATCTTCGTCATCGTCAACAACATTAAAGTTAAAGTGGCAGTTTGTGCCGCCAACAGCACCGTCACCCGCTTCCACTCTCAAAAACGAATAAGCATTTTTGGATGGAATGATTTGTGCATTGCCGCCTTTATCATCCACAGCGCGTTTTGGTGTTGTCCATGGCTTATCATCAAATGCCCCAAAATAGTTGTTATACACATCCGATTCTGAAAGCCCAGCAAAATTTCCAAAGTAAATTCTTGCATAGCCCGGATTGGAATATATATCAATCCAAGTTATTCCATCTGCGTTTTTGCCTTGCTCACCAGAGACAGCGGCACCGCCAAGGTCACTGGCAAGTTTAAGCACATATTCTTCGCCAGACTTTACAATCACATAATCCATATAACTTTCGCCGTTAAAATATGTAACATTTTCGCCACACTGAGTGGTGATAACCTGTTCTGCGCGATTGCCAACATAGCGAGAAAGCGTCCAAGTTATAGTTTCTGGTGCAGCGTTCACTTCGGTTGGCGAAAGGCTGCTGAGTGCCTTGTAAGGCACTTCCAGATAATCCACCATTTTGCCGTTATAATAACTGTGTTTTGCAAACACCCTCACTTGCTGATAGCCAAGATAAACCTCGTCTGGATTGGTGCTGTCATAGCCGGTGAACATAATGTTTTTGATATCCACCTTTAACAGTTGAATGCTAACACAAAGTGCTTCCGTGCCAAGTTTGATAGTTTTGTTAAAGGTGTTCTCTTTTGCGGCAAACGAAACAACAATTTCCTTTGTGTAAATGTTGTAATCTGCACTCCAACCCTCTGCATCAGAGAAAGTTCTACAAATTTGTCTCGGCTGCCAACGCCGCCTAAAAACTCTCCGCCAAGCAAAAGTTTTATGGATATGTTGTTTTGAACATTGCTTGGAAGATTGTAAGAAAGTTTTGCATTTTCTCTAACACTGGCAACAGTGCCCAGGCTCACTTTCCCATTTGAGGTTGTAACATAAAGTTCCATGCCAAAATCTTCAATGCTAGCCTTTTTAATGTCAAAAGAGATTTCTTGCTCGTCACACTTAAATGCAAGCGATGCCACGCCGTCCATATTTATGGCAATCTCGCCATTTTCCACCAGCGCCTCTTGCCAATCTGAAGCGTCATTGATTTTGTAAAGCACTTTCTCGCCACGGATTTGCTGACCGTCACTTCTGGTTGGCTTAACCATAAACGACAGTTCGTCTAAAAGAGTTTTATATTCGCCATTTTGTGTCAGTTGTTGCCCTTCGCAGAACACATTTATGCCCTCTGCTTTTGCCTGCACGCTAACTTCAATCACATAAGTTTTTGTGCCAACCGATATATAAACCTTTTGCCCACTGCAAACAGCCCTGCTTGTAAGCACAATGGCACCGTCTGTAATTTCCACATTTATGTATGCGTTTGCTTCCGCTTGAATGGAGAGTTCATTCAAATCCTCCACTTGCAGAGTTATTTTGTCGCCAATGTTGTTAAATTTTATAGGAGTAGGCTCTTGGCTGTTGGTGGAAAGTTCCTGCCCATCTTGCGTCACTTTTGTTGGAACTTCGCTTGGAGTTTTACTAATTAAAAAGCAGTCTTCATAGGTTTCAATGGAATTCGTGGTAAAATTATAAACTTTGGCCTGAATTTTTATTTGAATATTCGTATCGCATTCTGGCAAAACACCACCCTCAAATCTGATTTCAAGGTTCTCCTTCATGTAATCTTCGTCCAGCCAATCACCACTGAAACCGTCTACAAAGCACTCTATATTTGTTATCTCTTGAAAGGCGCCATCAAGATTTCTTGCAAACTGAATTGGCTCGCTTTCATCCCAACTTTCGTAGGTGATTTCTTTTTCAGTGAACAGCGGCCCAACAAAATAGCCAAAAGTGGAGACAAATTCTTTGCTCAGTTCAATGGCTGCACCATTGTAATCAGTAACTTTAACAGAGATAGAAACCTTCCCCTCTTTTTTGAAAGTGATAAGCCCATCTGCGTTCACTTCGGCAATGTCGGTATTGCTGGAAGAATAGGTTTTTGTAACATAGCAATCTATTGGCTGCAAGGAAAGCTCAGGGAACTGCACGCTCTTTTGCGAGGTGACAAAAAGAGTTCTATCAAAAATAACATCGTCAAGTTTTGCAAAGCAAGTTATTGTTGCCTCTGCTTTAACCTCGCCGTTAGTATCGTCTTGTGATTTTGCAGTGATTGTGGCTGTTCCACCACCAACCGCTGTAACTGTGCCGTTGGCGCTAACTTGCAAAACGCCTGGATTGGAACTTGACCAATCCACAGCCTTGTTTTCCGCCTCGTCTGGATAAATTTTCACTGCAAGTCGCTGCGATTCTCCCTCATACATCTCCTGTTCGTATGCGCCCATTTTAATAACGTGAACAGATGTATCGGTTATAATAACTTTTCTTGTTGCGGTTGCCGCCTTGTTCTCTTTGCTTTTAACTGTAATGTAAGTCTCGCCATAGAATATCGGAGTTATAACACCGTCATCGCTGACGCGTATGATGCCGTCACTGCTGGTGGAATAAACCAAGTCTTTATTTGAGGCTTTAATAGGAAGAATGGTTATCTCTTTGCCCAAATTGTATGTTGGTGGATTGGCTTGGTCGTTCATAACCAAAATGATAGCGGAATCGTCAGGGAATTCAATCGACTCCACATAAATGTGTGTAATAAGGCTCATAATCGCACCACTTACAAGCATTATTGTAAGCAAGAGCAGTGGCATAATGATTATGGTAGAAATCATAAGTTTTCTCATACTTTACACCTCGATTTTCATATATTTTTTGCTCGCCGTAAAATAGAACACAACAAAATTTACAACCGCATAAATCATGCTTGTGGCAATAACAATTAAATAGGCAAATGTTGCACCGTTTTCCATAACCTTTGGCAGCAGTAATGCCAGCGTGCCAAAAATAGCGGCAATAACAAGCCCAATCATAAGCATATAGGTTATGTTAATTTCTTCCGGCTCGCCATTTGCCTTTGGCTTAAGGTTTGGATTGACAAGGTTGAGGTTTATTCCGTTAAACACCAGCCCAAACACGAACAAAATTTGTGAAATCAGCAGCACAATCATCTCCACCGCCCCCAAAAATTTGAGAGCAATCAGCACAACGGCGCTAACAAGCAGAGCGCCAATGCTGACAGCAATGTTTAAAGTCCCTTTGATAAAAAGTTGCTTTTTGTAAGACACTGGCACAAGTTTTGTTATGTAAAAATTTTTGCCTTCAATGCTGAGTATGGCTGCGGCAAACGAGCCAATCATTGCCATAAACACCGAGATGACCAAAACTGCCGCGCCAAAGTTGATTCCTTTGCCGATTTGCGCCTCACCAACCATGCTTACAAGCCTGTTGCAGAAAAACACCATAACCGGTGTTGAAAGTGCCACCCCAAGATAGAAGTAAGAATAGGATTTTGTATGTAAAATATCCAAAAATGTGTGCCTTAAAATTGCTTTTCCGCTGGATAAATTGTCCAGTTTAGAATTTCTTGTGCTAACAAATCCGCCTCCGTCTAACTCTTTGGTGCGGATTTTTTCATAAACAAGTTTGGCTATTACAACCCCAATGCCAATCAGCACAATGCCTGCGCCAATTATACCACCCAGCCCAAGCCAGAACTTTTCAAAAAAGATGATGTTCCCAAGATAATATGCAGGGTTATAAAATTTGTCCAGATTTGTTAAAAGCGCCTCCCAAATTTCCAGAGTGCCCTGTTCCCAATTTCTGTGGATAAAAAACTTGGCAAGCACTGTTAAAACATAATAATAAAGTGTAAAAAGCCCTGCAAGAAGCAGAAAGAATATAACAAGTTTAATTATGTTATGCTTTTTTAAAAGCGAGTTCACATACATTATAGGAATCGCCAAAAACACTGATAATCCAAACGGCACAATAGGCATAAATAATGCACCCAAAATAATGCCAAACACAAAACTTACGGTTATGCATTGCATTGCCCAGCCAAACACAAGCATTATTGGCAAAACCAAAATGGCGGAGTAAATTGTAAGGTCAATGTAGTTAAGAATAAGATAACTTATGAAAATTTTGAACGGACTGAGAGGGAACCTTGCAGTTATATGTAAATCGCCCGGCCTATACAATCTGTTAATTTGCATGCCCGTTGCCGCAACTGTCAAGCCTATAATTAAAATTGTTAAGAAAAGGACTGACAATCTC
>CANQCE010000020.1 GCA_947589655.1 uncultured Clostridia bacterium
CATATTCACACCGGATTCCACGTGTCCTGTGCTACTCTGGAATTTGACTAAGCCGTGTCAGATTTCGGTTACGGGACTTTTACCCTGTGTTGTATAACTTTCCAGAAATCTTCACCTACCTTTCACGGTCCATGTTGTCAATCCTAAACCCCAAAGGTATTTCTACCCTTGGTTTGGGCTCATGCAGTTTCGCTCGCCACTACTCCCACAATCGTTTGTTTACTTTCTTTTCCTCCGCTTACTTAGATGTTTCAGTTCAGCGGGTTCCCCTCATTGCACTATGGATTCATGCAATGATGCATCCGTATTAACGGTGCGTGTTTCCACATTCGGAAATCTGCGGGTCACAGATTATGTGCATCTCACCGCAGCTTATCGCAGCTTATCACGTCCTTCATCGGCGCCTAGTGCCAAGGCATCCCCTATATGCTCTTTGTAGCTTTATCATTGGATTTCTTAGCATTTTCACGATTGTTCTTCCTATTATATATAGAAAGAACCCTCTTACTCGACTATTTGTTTAAATTTAAACAAGTTGAAAGTATGCAAATATTACGTATTACGTTTTCAAATTTTGGCAAGAATTAAATTCTCGCAAAAGTTAAACTCGTATAATATTTGACTTTAATCTTCTAAAATATGTAGTTGTCAAAGAACTGTTGCCGACATTGTTGAATACTCAACTTGCAATTCGCAAGGCTTTTTTGTTTGCCTCCCTTTTTGCGTCAGCATTCGTATTCTAACACAATGCAAAAACCTTTGTCAACACTTTTTTTAAAAAAAATTTAAAATTTTCAAAAATTTTTTTAAGATTTTTTTAAAAGCCCAGACGTCCTGCCGTGTGTTCGCAAAAATGGCGTTTTTTAGGGCTGTTTTTGGCGAAAAATTTTTTAAAAATTTTCTAAAAATTTGTCAAAAACCTTCTTTTCTTCCGTGAAATTTTTTGAAACAAACAAAAATTTTGCACAGTTTTAAGCCCATTTCGGCCCCCCCCATTTTTGCTTAAAACCCGACCAAACTTTTAAAAAATGAAAAAAGGCTTTTAGAATAAGCCTTATAAGGATGTATGATAATGCTGCATCTGCCTTTAATATATAGTATTTATTATATATAAAACATTTAAACTAAATATTTATCGCCTGATGCAATCTTGCCACGATTTTCCGAAAGGATTTTGTCTGGATTTTTGTAACAAAACTTTAAAGTTTCAATCACTTCTGCAGGAGTTTTATCCACTTTGCCATATTTGCCCTTTATAATGTCATCTATAAAAAGCCGATTGCTGTATTTTATCCTGTCTGTGTCACCATTTTGCTTTCTCTTTCCATATGTGGCGGAAATAACCTTAAACGCCTCCTCTGGATTCCACTGCGCACGCTCGCCAACAAGGCTTGGATGACGCATTACTTTCACAAGTCCCGCCGCTTCTTCCACATATCCAAACGACAACGCCAAAGGCAACAACGATTTACAAATGCCAAAAATTCGCTCTTGCACATCTTTTGTAAGTTGCGCCTTATGAAAAGGAGTCAGCCCTTCGTAGATAATTTTTCTAAGTTCAACAATTTGCTGGCTGGTCACCGCCGCAATCTCGTCACCATTCGCTTTTTCACTTATAAACGAAAAGGTGTTTTTGCTCATAGCCGCAATAAGAGGAATGACCCGCCTTTGTTCAAGTCTGTCCAAAATTGCTCTGGCGTTGTCTGGTTCAATTTTTACATAATAAAATCCAGTTGAAAACATATATTAACCCTTTTTGTCGAAAATTCTCCAAAATGATACACCAATTTTAAACAAATGTCAAGTGCTCACCCAAAACGCACATTTGCTCATTGCCCCCCCAATCACATTTTTTAAAGAAATCATGCAGATTATTTTCTCTCAGTTGGTGCTAAAAAATTGGCAAACCAATTTGTGTTTGATTTGCGGCAAAATGTAAAAAACTTGATTTTTTTGGCAAAAAAAGCGAAAAAACTTTAAAAAAAGTTAATCTTTATGCCTTTTATCAATAAAACAGAAGTTTTGGTTCTTTATATTCGCCCAGCACTTTTGATTTTTTTCTTCCAAATTCCCGCGGAAGAAAAACTTGGCTTGTTTTATTTCTTCGCTGCCATCTTCTTTGTATTCGATATCATAAAAGTTAAAGCCGAGGATGTTAAGCAGTGGATTTATATAAAACAGAGAGTTGTTTATGTAAACCACGCCTATAAACACCAGCACCAACAAATAAACGCAATATGCACTTACAAGCGAAAGGTCCAAAGGTATGGCAAAAAACACAAAAAGCGAAAAGTAACCCAAAAAGTGCTTGTCGGTTATGTTTTGCATGGAAACAATTTGTATATGTACCGATTTCTCCGTTGTGAATTTCACATTCCATAACAGCCCCCATATGCCAGACCCGATTAAAAGAATAAGCGTTATAAAGTTTAATGTGTTAAGCACATTGAAGGTAAGGTTGTTGTTAACAATCTCCACCACCAACCTTACAAACACCAGCACATACATTGGCACAAAAGCACTGACATACAAAAGTAATTTTTTCAAAAATTCCATGCAAATATTTTCTTAAAAAAATAAAAAATTATTAAATATTAATAAAAATATCAAAAAAAATTAATTATTTGCGCTTTTTTTAATTTTTTTATTTATTTTTTTAATAATTTCTTTTTTTATTTAAATTTTTATGGCAGCAATCTTAGCAACAAAAGTGCAAACTTTTAAGGCGGATGTATGATTGTATATATTTTATATATAATAAAAATATTAAAAATAATATCTTATTTTGTTTTGAAATTGTTTTTCTTTGTGATAAAATAATTTTGAATATTTAGAGAGGTATTTTTATGAAAACAAAAAATTATTTATCTAAAAATATTTTTTACATATTTTTCGCATTTATCCTGCTTGGCGCGGGTGTGTTATTTTTGCCAAAAGGGCAAACAACACTTGCTGACACAGGTGTTTCGGCAACCGCCGCGAACCTGCCTGTTGAATTTGGCAAAGAGGAGTTTGTGGTTACAAACGGCGAAGAAACCCCAAGCGAAGATTCGTTGCTTGATAGCGACATCTTTGCTTTTTACAATGATACCTCAACAAACAAACTTAAACTTTCTTTAAAACAAAACGGAACAGAGGTCGGTGTTGAAAGCGAACAGTTCAACCATGTGTTCTACCCTGACCCGCAAAATAAAGCCGTGTTCTACTACTATACAGGCATTCATTTGGAACTCCATATCAACGGCGTAAAACAAGAACTTGGGGAAAACAGGTTTGTTACCACAACCGAACTTTTCTTTGACAATGGTGGAATTGAGCCCCTGCAAGATTTTGAAATGGTTTTTGATAAAGACGGCAAAGGCAGCCACTCAATTGCCCTGCTTGATGAAAACGGCGCACTTAAAGAAGGTTTATACACACTTAACCTTTATTACACACTGCACATCACCCAAAACGGGAATCTGGAAAGTTCACAAATGTCATTTAGAGAACAAGCCGCTCAAGTGGAATACAGTTTTTACATTGTAAACCGCGACAGTTATTTGGTGGACGGCCTGCCAAACGCACAGCATGGTGCATTTGACCATAAGGTTAAAATTAACGATATGCAAAAGGCAGACGCATATTATCTTTACAGCAATTACACCTCAAAAGACAATGGCGAAGGCCTCAAAGACGGCACTCTTGAAAACAAAAAGATTGACCAAATTCCTTACATAGAATACGATTACACACGCTTTGAACTGGGCATTTCAAAAGAACTTTCGGGCAGCGTTCAGCGTGCCACACTCAATTTGAATATTCAAAACAATCAAACCTCTTTGGTGCTAACCCATTACTCTGCCACAGGAACACCTACAACAGTTTTGAATGGCTTGGAACTTGTTAAATTCCAAACATCTTCCAAAGACAATAAATGCCGCGTTTATTTCACAGAGGTTGGCGTTTATACTGTAACATTTAACGCAATTAAAGTTATCACTGTCAACGATGCTATGGAAAAGCACGCCCTTGACGGTTTAAGCGCTGTTACAAAAACATTTAAAGTTCATATGTATGGCTTGCAACTTAAATATCCTGACTATGACGAACAGCCTGATGCAAACAACGCTCGCCCAAGACGTGATTTGCATGAATATGACATTCGCCAAAATGAAGAAAATGAGCTTATTGGGCAATTTTCTGCTGGGGCAGATATAACCAGCAAATTTATCAACTTTAAGAGCAGTTATGCTTCTGACGGCACAACATTTACAGCAACAAATGTGTTTGATTTTATAAACAAGCACGCTGATGATTGCACTTGCGCAGGCGATAATTCTTGTGCTCAAAAGAACCCAGAAAAAGAAATTACAGGCGATATCAAATATGACACCCTTGCCCCTGTTCAAACCAACCAAACTCCACTGATGCTTGTATCAAATGCCAACCTTACTGGCACGTCTAGCGAACAATCAACGGTAAAAAATTACATCTTTACAACCGCAAATATTGCTGGATACAGCCCATCGCGTTTCAAAATTGGTGACGAAAGCGTTTATCAACTGGAATTAAACTCTGGCTTTGGTGGGCAACTGGAATCTGTGGCTGGCAAATATGTTGTTTTGGCATCTTATACATACAACAACTATTATGAAAATGAATCCAGCCTTAACACGGTTAAAAGGTTCTATCAAGTTTTCTATTTTGAAATTGTTAAAGAACTGCGTGCAATTGAAACTGTAACCCAAACAACCGCTAGCCCAGATAAAGTTGTGGAAACACCTGTAACCTCTGGCGCTTTCACAAATCAAAACGTTATTGTTAGAGATACAACAAAAAAAGAGCCTTTCAACAAAGACGTGACAGTTCAAATTTACGCTTGGGATTATGTTAATGAAAATTGGCTCAACGATTTTGGTGGCGAATACGGCATTAAATTGCAAAATTTTAATGGCGGCAGCGATAACGAAATCACGCTTGCAGCAAACGCTCGCTACACGATAAGGCTTTATTATACAAGCGAAATTTCTAACACAAATATAAATTCGCAAACTGGCTTTAAACGCGAACAGACTTTTACAATTGACAAGTTGGACATTGAAGGGCTTTCAATGCGCAATTTCCAGCAGCAAGATGATGGCTCAACAAACTATGTTTTCCACTCTAACATGTCCACATTTTCAACAAACCTTGCCGTAGGCGTTTCTTGGGAAGGCAAAAAGAGTGGCGCTTCCACTTCCGCTTATTACAGATATTTCCCTCTGGTTTCTGGCACCAACGGACAATATTATTCCACATCTTCAACCAATAATAATCACAACATTTTACAAGCTATGCTCAATGCGAACTATATGCCTATTAACAGAGTGTTAGATTTAGACACCACACAGGGCGACTGGCTGCCTTATCAGACCAACACTTACGGCATGGAAAGGAACGTGCCTTTGGATTATATCTTTACACAAGCAGGCTTTTACATTGTGGATGTTTATGATGCTGCCGGCAATCATAGTGTGGAAATGTTTATGATAGACGACTCCTCCCCTATGTTTGCGCGCAAAGATGAGAAAAATGTTTACTCGCTTGCAGAATCCGCATTTTTCATAGATAAATCAACCACAATCTGCTGGGGCAAAAACAAGGCAATATATGTTCATGGGCTAACCGAAGATTTGTTTAAAGATGCCGCCCTTGACAAGGTTCCTGAAAATTTAGACACTTATCCTCTGTTTAAAACCCATCAAGGTGTTGCATCTGATAAAATTTGGAAGAAGATGTATGAAAAACTTTATTCAAAAGACTATTTAAAGAAAATTGATTGTGGCGATGCGGCAACCAAAGATGAAACCGTTAGCAGTTTGATTTCATCTTATACTGGCATGTATATAGTTGTTCCAATTGAAAAAGTTTCGTGGTATAACGATGGAAAAGGCTACACAAAACAAGGAGAAAACCAAGATGTCTCCAGCCAAACAATAACCGCCGACACTGCAAAAACATACACCTTGCTTATTCGTGACCAATCTAACAACAAGTGGGCACAAGGCACTGGGCAACAAAACGGCCCAACCAAAGACGCCTCCACACAATACACCCTTTATTACAGTGCAAGACAAATTGTTTATGTAAGTTTTGATACATCCAACTTTTTAATTTCTTATCAGCAAGAAAATGGCACAACTGTTGAAACAATTCCTATAACCTCTAACGACAGAGACAGTTCAACGGCGGATGAAGATAATCAAAAAACAGAGACGATATATTTAAGCCCTGTAAGGTTTGAAAAACCGCTTATAGTCTCGTTCATCCCAACAGTTAATACAACGCAAGTGGATACAGTCACCTGGGAATATTATGAATTTGTTAGAGGCAGCAAAGAGGTCGCAAATGCAAATGGAGAAACAGGCAAAACCTTAACTTATAACTATACAGTTTTTTCAAAAGAGCCTACAATAAAAGCTACATATTATACGTTCAATGAGCAAAGCGCCGCCTCTCCAAATGAGAAACGAACATACAATTTAAATCTTGACGGCCAAAACATGACAAAACCGGGCAAATACATTTTAACGCGAACATACAAAACTGGCGGAGATTACACTATAAACGACAAAGACAGTTATAAATTAACTTATATTCTTATTGTTGACCGTAACGAGATTGTATCCAATCAAACCGAAATTGATGACGGAGACAACAAATCTCACATTGAAAGTTTGGTTGGCGGCGACATTTTTGTGGCAATGTATGATACTGGCTTAAACAAAAATCTTGTTGTCACCTTCCCTAACAGTGAAGAAAGCAACACTGACGGGACAACCATCACCAGCAATTCGCTCTCGTCTAACAAGTTGCCTGTAAGGGTTTATGTTCCTCAATTTAAATACACGCGCTATGTTCAAAGAGTTCCAAACAAAGACAATCCGCTTTATTATAACTTTAAAGTTGATTACAATTTTGCAGACGAAAGCCAAGAAAACGACACAATGAATCACTTTACAAAAGAGCATTTGGTTCGAGAATATGCATTGTATGCAAGCATTTACACATCTGACCCTACTCTGCCAACCTCTGTGCCAATTGCAATAACATCCAAAGACAGTTCCGACCCTACAAACCCAAACAAAATGGCGGAAAATGTTACTGCAGAGAACGGATTTTTAACTTTCTATAAATATGGCACACAAGAGACCCTCACAGAAATTTATGACCCTGGCACTTATTGGGTTAAAATTGAACAAGGTCGCTTCACCCAAAGTGACGATACAACCTCTTTTAACAGAACAACCATTTTTAAATTTGAAATTGAAAAAACCACACCAGATTTTAACGTTCAAACAGACGATTTCCAAACTTTAACAACAATGGACAATCCTGCTGCAGGCATCAATCAGGCATACTATACAAACAGCAAAATTTTGAATATCTCTTGGCACACAAGCCAACTTTTAAATGACAAAAAGTATAAGGCAGAAATTGATGTAAAGAAAATTGTGTTTGAAACTGGCAGCATAGGAAACAACCGCGTGATTGAAACATTTGATACTGACGATTCAGATAGCACTCACGGCGGAGATGTTTGGCAGCAAGCGCCTGAGTTGCAAAATGACGGAGATTATTTGGGCAAACTTGACCTTTCCAAATTGAATGTTTATCAAAACAATTTCTATGTTGACATTACAATGCAATACGAAAACCACGATATAGCCGTCAATGCCGAAGGCAATATTTACGATAAAGTTAAAAAGCGTGTTTATGTGGATTTGATGGCACCAAGCGAAAACGTGCAGGCTCTGGTTAGCAAATCGGTCGGATACAACAAGATTGCCCCACTTAAAGAAGATGCTTTAAGAACATGGTCAACCGCCGACAACAACACACCTGCAACCTCTTTGGAAAACACAAGCTACAACACGTCAAATCAATCTGGCACCTTTGCATCTTACACCTATCCAGTGGAACTTGGCTACCTTGAACAGATTAGAACCTCTGCAGCTTCCGATGTTACCATATATTTAAGGCAACTGGAAGAAAACAACATGAAGGAAACCATTCCTAACCAGTTCTACGAGACCAACTTTGACACCGCTTACGAAATTGGCACATCATCAGGCAAATTCACCTGGCAAGCCAACAAGTATTACGAAATTGTGGAGATGGATAGGGCAAAGAACATGTCCATTTACACCGTTTACGTGTATGACCGCTCACAAAATCAAGATTTGATAAATTATAACGTTATTAATGAGCAAGGGCTAACCAGCGGCAGTTATACAACGGAAATGTTTAACGAAACTGCAAGTCATGCTGGCGCAATCCACAACATATATGCTCGAACAGAATTTGTTCTTACAAACATCTTCTTCTTTGGTGACGCTTGGACGCAATTTGAACTTACCACTTACAGCCTTGACGGCAGTGGCAACACTGTAAGTTCAACCTCCGTATATATGGTTGACCCAAATAACACAGGGACAGCATTAAAATTTGTTGGAAACAATCCTCCAACCAGTGTTGATTTAAGCGACCTTATAGACGGCTCAAAAAGCCTGCTGCAAAAGCACGTTCTAACGCTTTACAACCGTCTGGACGGCTCAACAAGCACAATTTACATTAACGTAAGGAACACCAATCTTTCGGCAAACTTTACAACAACGCAAGATAGAGAATATATTTCCTTCTACAATGTTTCAAATTCTGAACTTGAAAGCACTTCAACCGCAAGCCAATATGCCTACGTAACAAAAATGAGAATAAAACTTGGCGACAACTACATTTATGGCGACAGTGAGCATTATGTTGAAAATCGCCTTGGATATGCAAACGGATGGCAGAACTTCTCTACAAGCACCGATTTTACAAACCCTGTTAAAGTTTATGTTGCAAGCGGAAGATTGTTCTTTGAAATTAACCCTAACCTCCCAGAAACTCAGAACGCAAAAGTAACTTACGAGTATGTGGATAATTACGGTAAAAAATACAAAGAAGTTCACCTGTTCCACGAGGCAGTTATTTCGCAAGAGATAACATCTGCAAATCCGGGCGACCCAGAATACAGATTGTATGCTTATTACAACAATGTTGGCGACCTTGTTTATGTGATAAAAGATGGGCTTAACTTTACTTACAACCCTAACAAATACACCTACAAAGCATATCTGGTGAAAGACAACGCTGTTACAAGCACTGAATTCAAATCCAGCAATACAATCCCAAATGGCAACGAAACAATAACAGAAAGATTTGCAATGGATATGGGTGACAAGCAATATTATGTAAGTTTTGTTATAAGACTATATGACATTGAAGACCCAGAAAATTATTTAAGAGAAATTCATTGCATACTTTACAACTATTTGCCAATTGGCTTAACCGATGACACAAAAGATGTGGAAGAAGGGAACTTTAAAATTAGAGATACAAACAACAAAAACATAACAGAAGACATTTTATCCAACACTTTGGCAAATCCAAATGAAGATGCCGGTTATTACAGCCAAGTTAGAATAACCTATGAAAGAAACACCAACCCTCTTGTCCCTGTAAGATATTCAATAAGCAAAGATAACGCCACATGGGAAGAAATCTCCTCAGGAAAGAGGCTGGTGAACACCACAGGAGAACTTGAAACTTATTACCTAAAAATTTGGTATGATGAGCAATTCTTGCGCAACGAACTTGGCAATCAACTTTATGTGTTTGGCGAGGTTCCACAAAGCAGAATTTACATTTTCAGGCTTTCAGCGTTAATCACCAATTATTGGGTGGAAATGCAGGAAGATGACCAGTGGGTAATTGTGGATAAAGATGATTCCACTTACAAAGCCCCTGACGGCACACAATACTCTAACCATTATATAGTAAATGTTTCGTATGAAAATAAAGACCTTGTAAGAATTCAAACAAACAGCGAGCAAGACATACAAAAGCCAACCGAATTTGACCCATATAGATACCCTAACAGCGATGTTGTAAGTGTTAAATACCTAATCACCAATGCTGACGAATATGGCAACACGGCAGGCAACGTTCCGCGGTTCGAGGCATACATAGTTATAACTTATGTTCCACCAACACAAAACTTTGTTCAAGAGTTCTTCACATTTAACCAAAGCGGAATTATTGATACATCTGAAAACCTGATTGAAACAAACACAAAAACGGTTGCGATTGGGCAAAACTCCAATTTGGACAGGATACAACTTCAATGGTCAAAATATTATGGCATCCCAGAAAACGAAATTTCAATTAAACTTAAACTTGACACTGGCATTGGCGACCCAATTGAACTTAAACCTGTAACCTACAGCCGCCGCTCAGAAGACGATGTTGAATACAACTACATTTACTTAATTTATTCAGGTTTATACCACATACAGTTTGAAGATAGTTCGCACAACATACAACACTTTACAAGCGAAAATGTTGAATATGACGATTTTACATTTATCTTCCTTAAAGATGTTCCATTTACAGTAACTTACACAAATCCAATTACAAACGAAACTGAAACCAGCCTTCCAATCAAGCAAGCGGTGTATAACAGTTCAGTAACCCTTAACATAAACCGTGAGCAACTGCAAACATTCTACTCTGTTGAAGGATACCCAACAATAAGCGTTCAAAGAAATGGCGTTGCTTATGAAAAAGAATTTGACAGTTCAACATCCTTTACCTTTGATGAATCTGGATACTACGAAGTTAAATTCACTGCAACAAGCAATCAAGATGTTGGGGCGTTGCGAGAGGAAACCTATCAGTTTACAATTTTAAATGCCAACGAGAACCGAGTTTCATACGTTTACAACAAATATTCCAACTATTATATACAATCAGTTGAGAAAGATGGCGTGGACATTACAGACGAACTGATAAGAACCATGGATTTGGAAACAGTTTCAGTAAGAACAACCCAAAGTGTGGTAGATGAACAAACTAACGAAACAAAACTTGTAAGCGTGGTGAAAGATTATATCACACAACTCCCAATCTCTTACCTAGATGAAAAAACTGGAAACGGAGAATACACATTTACAATCAACACAAACAATAAATATTACAACAATTTCAATTCCGTTTGGACATTTAAAGTTAAAATAGATTCTGGAACGGCACCGCTTAAAATATCTCTTGCTGAGGGCGAATCCACAACTGGCAAAATTTCAGTATCTTACAACAAAGCAAACCTTTATTTGGAAATGGGTGAGTGCACATTAAGGATTGCACACCTATTGGACAACGGAAATATTGGAATTTCAGCATCTGACCATATTGATGCAACAAGCGAAGGTGAAAACACACTTGCAATCAATTCAACAGGAACTTACTTTGTTCAAATTATAGCGCCTAGCGGAACACTGCTGTTCAGTTACAAGGTTATAAGAAACGAGCCTATGAACGCTGCATCAATAATTGCCATAGTTGCTTCTGTGGTTGTTTTGGTTGTTATAATCTTCATTATAATCAAGTTGCGTAAACGTATTTCAGTTAAATAAGCATGTTGGTTAAAACATTGCAAAAATAAAAAAAGGCTTTTCAGCCTTTTTTTATTTGTTTAATTTTTATTTCTTCAATTCTTTATCAAGTTTAACCTTTGATACGATGAAATAAATGATAACTCCAGCAAGGATGAGAACAGAAACTACAATTAAAACAATTCCAATAATTTCGTAAGTTCTTGTTGCGTCTTGCGACTTTGCAGCAACCTCAAAGGTGATTGTTTTTGTTGCGGTGTTTCCAACTGCATCTTCAACCTCAATGGTTAAGGTGTAAGAGCCAACCTCGTTAAGTTCATAGAAGTAAACCATATCGCCTGAACCCTCGCCTGCTTCAACCTCTTTTCCTGTGGATGTGTTAACAAGGGTTGCTTTAGGGTTGAATTTGTAACCGCTTGGCGAGTTTGCATCTGTGATGGTAAGTTTGTTAAGGTCAACTTTAAGAGGCTCTTTCATGCCAATTTCGTAACTGTCAGCAACAAAGTTATCTGGGGTTACAATTGTTGGTGCAGTGTTGTCACCAACTGCAATTTCGTAAACATGGCTTTCGTCTCTGTTTCCGGTTTTGTCCACAACTGTGTATGTTATCTTGTAAATGCCGTCTTTGTCACCAGTTTTTGGGAACTCGTTAAAGGTTATTTCAGATTGCATTGCTTCTGTGCCAGCATATTCTTTGCGGCCTGTTGTTCCGTCAGCCAACTTCCAAGTTACAACAATCTTGCAGTTATCAACATCAACATCGTCAATGCCAAGTGCGTTTGGAGTGGTTTGTATTCCTTTAATTTTCAATCCGCCTTCATCTTTAATAAGGGCATCAAGGTCAGCAACTGAATAAGATGGTTCGTAGTTGTAATCAACAAGTGTTGGGGCGGTTGTATCTTGAACTTTAACAAGATATGTTTCACTTTCAAGCCTGTAGTTCCAAACTTCTTTAAAGTCGTCAATAACTTTCTTTCCGCTGTTGTTTTTGCTTGCTTTTTTAAAGAAATCATCAGATGTAGCAGCATCTGTTATCTCTTTTCCAGTGCTGTCATAAATTGTTAAAACGTTATCTTCGTGTTTAACAGTGTACTCAGTTGAACCGCCATTTAAAACAACTCTAACAGTGTTTGCAGCATCTTCAAAGTAAACACTTGCTGTAAGGTTGTCATTGTAAGCGTATTTCAAATATCCGCCTTTATCGTATTCAATTGCACCTTCGCCTTCATTTGCCTGTTCGTTATACTCATATTTTGGATTTTGCAATTCAAACAATTTATAGTTATAAATTCTTAAATTAACGGTGTATACAATTTCGTAATCTCTTGCCTTGGTTGGTTTAAAGCCATCGCGCCCACCATAGGTTGTGGAATAGTTATCAACTTTGCCATTTTGGTCAACGCCAAGAATAACGTATTTTGTTGAATCGTATTTTGCACCTTCTGGGGCATAATCTCCGCTGTTTGCTTTGAATACATCTTCGGTTACGCTGTCTGGGATATCATAC
>CANQCE010000021.1 GCA_947589655.1 uncultured Clostridia bacterium
GCAGAGGCAAGTTTTTCACGAAGTCTGCCATTTGCGCCAACGCCGCCAGCAACAACAAGTTGTTTTTCTCCCAAACTTTCGCAGGCACGCATGGTTTTTGTAACAAGTTCATCCGTGGCAAGTTCTTGAAAACTGCAAGCCACATCGGCAGCCGAAAACTCCTCACCCTTCTGCTGCAGATTGTGAACATGGTTGATAACCGCTGTTTTTAGGCCGCTGAAGGAAAAATCGTAAGTGCCAGCAAGTGGGGTGTGAAAATTAAATTTCACGCAGTTTTTGCCACTCTTTGCCAATCTTTCAATGTTCGGTCCTCCCGGATAGGAAAGCCCAAGAACGCGCGCCACTTTGTCAAAACATTCTCCCACGCTGTCATCCACCGTTGAACCTATAGCCTGAAAACTGCAATAATCTTGCACTTTAACAATGGCGGTATGGCCACCACTGACCATAAGGCACAAAAATGGCGGCTGCAAATCTGTGTGCGAAATATAATTTGCGCCAATATGCCCATGCACATGGCTGACAGCAATCAAAGGAATTTTAAGAGCATATGCAAGAGTTTTTGCAAAATTTACCCCCACAAGAAGCGCCCCAATAAGCCCTGCACCAAAAACCACGGCAATGGCATCTATATCCTGCAAAGTTTTGCCGGCTTTTTCCAGTGCCTGTTCAAGCACTGTGGTAATGTTTTGGATATGGTTTCTTGATGCCACCTCTGGCACCACGCCACCAAACTTTTTATGGATTTCAATTTGTGACGAAACAATGTTAGAAAGCACCTGCCTGCCATTTTTCACAATGGCAATGGATGTTTCATCGCAAGAAGATTCCACAGATAAAATTAGAACATCTTTTTTTGTCCTTAAAGCATCAAATTTATCTTTTGCAATCTTCAAATAGTCCACTTTCTAACCCCTCTAATTTTTAACAGAGGTTCGTTTTAAATATTCGTTTATAAACCCCTGAATTTCACCGTTCATAACGGCTTGAATATCACTTGTTTCAAAATTTGTGCGATGGTCTTTAACCATAGTGTATGGGCAGAAAACATAAGAGCGTATTTGGCTGCCCCATTCAATTTTCTTCACATCGCCGCGTATGGTAGCAAGTTTTTCCATCTCCTCCAGTTCTTGTTTTTCAACAAGTTTGGAATACAACATTTTCATGGCGGTTTCGCGGTTTTGAACCTGCGAGCGTTCTGTTTGGCAAGCCACAATTATGCCAGAAGGGATGTGCGTGATGCGAATGGCACTCTCAGTTTTGTTAACATGCTGTCCGCCTGCGCCTGAACTTCTAAAAGTGTCCACTTTCAAGTCCTCTGGCCTGATAATAATGTCTGGGGCTTCTTCAATTTCTGGCATTACTTCAACGCTTGCAAAAGAAGTATGCCGCCTTGCATTTGCATCGAAAGGAGAAATCCTCACCAACCTATGCACACCTTTTTCCGCCTTTAAATATCCATATGCAAACTCGCCTGAAACCAAGAAAGAAATGGATTTTATCCCTGCTTCTTCGCCTTCTAGCACATCCAGAACCTTAACTTTAAAGCCGTTTTTCTCTGCATACATGCAATACATACGGTAAAGCATATCTGTCCAGTCCTGTGCCTCAGTTCCGCCAGCACCTGCGTGCAAAGTTAAAATGGCGTTATAGTTGTCATATTTGCCAGAGAGCAAAGTTTCAAGTTTTGCCGCCTCAATTTCACTTGACAGCCTGTCCAGTGTGCTGACAAGTTCGTCAAACAATGCACTGTCATCAACCTCGTCCAAAAGTTCCAAAATGGCGTTGCAATTGTCAATTTCGGTTTGCAGTTTTTTCACTTTGTCAAGTTTGTATTCGCATAATTTTACCTCTCTGCCCACTTTTGAAACGCGTTTAGCGTCATTAAAAAAACCGTCAGAAAGTTGCTCGTCTTTTAATTCTTGCAGCCTCTTTTCTTGCCCAACTGGGTCAAAGACACTCCTTAATAAAAGAAAAATCACCCTGCAAAACAGAAAGTTTTTCTTTTTGAATATCTGTAATCATAAAAATCTCCTAATAAACATAGGAGATTTTAACACATTTATTTTAAAAAGTAAACAAAATGCACAACATTTTCCCAACACGAGAAAATGCTATCATTTCTTAATTAAATTGAAATGGAAAAATAAATCCTTTTATAAAATTTATCCATTTGAAACCACGCTTTAAAATCATTTTCAATTTTTTTGAAAAAAATTGAAAATCACCGATATTGGAGGGGTAGGTGGGACGGGGAACCGAAAGGTTAGCGGTTAGCCACAAACATTGTGGCGAGTCCGCGTTAAGAACTTTTGGTGCCACCCCAGGATGCGCAAATTTTTAAACAAAGCAAACAAATTTCCTTCGAAGACCCACTTAGCAATAGCGATTGCGCCAAACCGCCAACGGGGTGCGGTTTGCATACGGCGCAAAAAAAAGGCGAAAAACAAGCGTCAAAGCGATGCTTTTCGTGCTTGCACGAAAACGAGCCCACAGCGCAGTTTTTCGCCTATTCTTCCGTTCTTTCTATATTTTCAGCCAAGTGCTCTTGACGAAAACGTTCATCTTGCTTAATAAGGGCTTTTTCCAGCACAATTGTGGAGATTCCGTAGCCACAATAGAGCAAGCAAACTATGCCCAAGGCTATCTTCAAGAACAAACTAGAATTTTGCCCAACAAGGCCGTCAAATAGCCCAGCGAATACAAGAAGCAAAGAACCTAAAATTCTGCCTACTGCCAAAAAGAATTCGTTAAAAGCATTGCTTTCCAAAATATGCGAGTGCAAAGAAAGCACCCTAACCACCCCTGCACGCCTACTGTCGGATATTGACATTAAAATCACATTTAAAATAACATAAACAGCATAGAACAACACCACAGTTTCAAACGTTGTTGCCGCCAAGATGGCTATAATTGTGCATGAGACCAAAATTATTGTTGGCAAAATGAAATACGGTGCGCGTTTCTTTCGGTAGAATTTAAGATAAAAGAACATTGTCACAAGTGAGCATGCAGTAAAAATGGATTGAAACATCCCAAGTTTGGAATTGTCTTGCCCCAAAGTGCTTATCACAAGAATTGTTATTAAAGTGGTAAAGCAATCGTAAGATGCCCCTCTAAAAAATGTTTGCACATACACAAGCCACAAAGGTTTTGTGGTTTCTTTGTTCTCCTTCATGTATTTAAAAAACTTTGGCAAATTAAAGGATTGGTTGAAAGATTTTTTAGGCTTTATCAAGAAAGAGAACACAATTAAAAGTGCGCCTATGCCAAACATTATGTAGGTCACATAAGAAAAATCAATGTCGGCAATAACACCAAGAGTGATTGGAAAAGCAATGTAAACTGCCTGAAACATAATTTTCTTCACTGCAAAAAACTTAACCTGATGCTTGCTGGAAATGGTCTCTTGTGTTAAAGAATTATATCCGCCAGAGAAAAAAGAAAAGCCTATCCCATACACAAAGGCAATAAGTGGCACAAAAGTGTAAAGGTTGTCTTGCAAAAGATAAACCATTAAAACAACGCAAGTTAAAACAATAGAGCCCAAGGAAACAAACAAACTTTTGTTAATTTTTCTTAACGCATAGCCGCTCACCAAATAAGAGCACCCTAACACCAAATAGTAAACCACATAAAAAAGGCCAATGCTGGTTATTTTAGAAGCAACAGAAATGCCCTCTAAATGCAGAATTTTGGATACAAAAAACAAGTCAATAAAAATGCATATAATTGCCTGCAAGCAATCACATGCAATTATAGAAATTCCGCTTAAATCAAATACGCTATTCTTTTTTGCCATTGTTTTTCCTCTTTTGCACATTTCTTATAATAAATTTAACAATTTCAAAATAAGGAATAACCAAAAATGCTGCGCCAATGGCAACCAACCATTGCCACCAATTAAGCGTGGTTATGCCCAAAGCGTTTTGCAAAGGAGTTAAAGGAACTGCCACAATTAAAACGGTCAACAAAACTGAAACAATAAACGCCCAGTTCAAAAATTTGTTATCAAACATCCTTCGGTTGAACAGTGTTTCGGTTTGGCTTTTAAGGTTGTAAACATGGAATTGTTCTGCCAGGCACAAGAACACAAAGCACATTGTTGTTGTAAGCTCTGAAGATGCCCCTGGGAACAGGTATTTTGAAACCACATAAATTGTAATGCCTAAAATTGAAACAAAAATTCCAGACGCTATAATGTTCACACCAGCATCGCCTTTAAAAAGGCTGCCAGAGTTTTTAATTGGTTTGCGTTTCATGATATCTTTTTCCGCTTTTTCAAACACCAAGGCAAGCCCAAGAAAAGTATCTGAAACAAAGTTAATCCAAAGAATAAGCGCTGGTGTAAAGAAGTTTTGGTCTCTAAAACCAATAATTGCCACGCTCATGATAATCAGTTCCGCAATACTGGTGCCAAGCAGGAACATGAGAATTTTAAGAATGGTGCTATAAATTCTGCGCCCCTCTTTGACCGCACCTACAATTGTGGCAAAATTATCGTCAGTTAAAATCATGTCTGCCGCTTCTTTTGTAACATCCGTACCTGTTATGCCCATGCCAACGCCGATATCTGCACTTTTAATGCTTGGCGCATCGTTAACGCCGTCACCTGTCATAGCAACAATTTTATCGTTGGCTTTAAGAGCCTTAACAATTTTAACTTTGTGCTCTGGCGAAACACGTGCATAAACATTGTATTTTAACACAAGTTTCACAAAATCTTCGTCAGATATTTTATCCAGTTCTTTGCCAGTAATCACGGCATCTTCCGATGTGCAAATGCCAAGTTCTTTGGCAATGGCGAAGGCGGTGTCGCGGTGGTCACCTGTAATCATAATGGTGCGTATTCCTGCCTGCTTGCAGGTTTTAATGGCGTCTTTCACCTCCTCACGTGGAGGGTCAATCATGCCAACCAGCCCCAGAAAACACAGTTCATTTTCCGTATTCTCACTTGTAGGCCTGCCAACCTTTTCCACCGTTTTAAAAGCAAACGCCAAATTTCTTAACGCACTTGAAGCAAATTCGGTGTTTTTTGAAAGTATAAACTGTTTGTCCGCCGCCGTAAGTTTTCTAATTTTGCCATTATCCAAAATTCTATCGCAGCGCTGCAAAATGTTGTCCACTGCACCTTTTGTGTAAACCACAAAATTATCTTTTACTTTATGGAAAGTGGACATAAGTTTTCGTTCACTATCAAAAGGTATTTCATTAACCCTTGGGGATTCCCCTTCCAACGCCTCTTTGTTAAGCCCAAACTTATAGCCATAATGCACAAGAGCAATTTCGGTTGGGTCGCCAATGGATTCTAACTTGTCATCTTCAAACCTAACTTTTGTGTCATTACACAATAGCATACAACGCAAAAGTTCTGTAAAATTTCTGTTATTTGCAAATTCATTTTGCTGCCCAACCTCATCAAGTGTAGGGCTGCTTACAACGGCAGAAGCTTCCGCTTTTTCTTCGCTTGCCTCTTTTGCATTAATTTTTTCACAACACTCGTCAATAAAGAACACTTTTTTAACTGTCATTTTGTTCAAAGTAAGCGTTCCTGTTTTATCTGAGCAGATAACTTCGGTGCTGCCAAGGGTTTCCACTGCTGGCAGAGTTTTAACAATTGCACGCTGTTCGCTCATGCGTTTCACGCCTGTGGAAAGTGTTATGGTGTTGCACGCCGGCAAGCCTTCTGGCACGGCACAAACCGCAATGGCTATGGCGGTTGAGAAGGCAGCAAAGAACGAGCCCCAGCCACCTTGTGCAACTTCTGCTATAAAAATTGCCAGGCAAATTAAAAGCACAATCACCGTTATTATAGCACTGGTTTTCTTTATTCGCTTTGTAAGCGGTGTTACAGTTTCGTCAATTTCCGAAAGTGCTGTGGCAATTTTGCCCATTTCGGTTTTCATGCCGCAAGAGACCACAACGCCAATGCCGCGCCCATAGGTTACAATACTGCCCATATATGCCATGTTTATGCGGTCGCCCAGCCCTGCGCCTTCTTCCAAAGTGGCATTTGCATCTTTTTCAACCGGCACACTTTCGCCAGTTAAAGCACTTTCTTCAATTTTAAGCGAGTTACTCTCCAAAAGCCTTAAATCTGCAGGAATAATGTCACCTGCCTCCAAAACCACAATGTCGCCAACCACAAGTTCTTCACTTTTAATTTTGCAAGGTTTTTTGTTTCGAAGAACTTTGCAATAAGGTTTTGTCATGTTTTTTAATGCTTCCATTGCCATTTCGGATTTTCTTTCCTGCAAAAAGCCCACAACGGCATTGAACATAACCACAAAAAAGATTATGCCGGCATCTATAAACTCGCTTGTGGAGTGTTCCACAACGCCAATCACAATGCTGACAATGCAACTGATAATCAACACAATAATTAAAATATCTTTAAATTGTGCAAGAAATTTTAAAAAGGCTGGTTTTTTCTTTTTTTCAGCAAGTGCGTTTTTGCCGTCACGTTCCAACCTCTTTTTAGCCTCGGCGTGAGAAAGCCCTTCAATGTTTGTATTTAAGCCATTTAAAACTTCTTCATTTGCAAGTGAATATGCCTTTTCCATACTTTATATTATATCAAACAATTTTAGAATAACAAAATATTTTATTAAAAAAACAAAAATGCAGCAAAAAAACCGCCTAAAATTTAAGCGGTTTTTAAATTTAGTCTGCGTTTTGTCCGTCTTCGGCTTCAAGTCTTTCAATTTCTGATTTATAGTAAGCAATGTCGCGTTTAAGTTCTTCATTTCTGCGGTTAAGCACATTATACATTTTTTCAAGAAGTGGATATCTTTCAGCATTTTTCTGCATAACTTCTTCGCAATGTTGAACAGAAAGTTTAAGACCATCCAACAAATCCAAATCTTCTGCAAGTTTCTTTGCTTTTTCTTCGTCAATATCTGCATAGTTGTTCACGCCATAAAGGAGAACCTTTTGCTTAGCAACAAGTGCTTCTTTTCTGCGAAGTTTTCTTTCGTCTTTTTCGTGTGTTGTCCAAACTCTACGCAGTGGTGTATATTCTTTTTTGCATTGTTTAAACTCTTTTTCTGTTGACCTAAGGGCTTCTTCTGCCTCAGCAAGTTTTTCTTTTAATTCATCCAAAGAAAGTGCACCCTTTGTTACAACCGTTCTTGTAATAACTTCTGTCTTAGGTTCTTTTGCAAGTTCTTTTTTGGCTTCTTCAAGTTCCTTGCGCATAAGTTCGTATTTTTCTTTTTCTTCATTTAATGCGTTTCTTTCTTCAGCCAAAGAATCAACTTCTTCATGCTTATCTTCTGTGGCAGTTGTATCTTCCTCAGGTTCATCTGCTTTTGCTTCTTCAGCCATTTCAGCCTGCATTCTGCGAATAAGTTCCTGCCTTCTTGCTTCAAGATATGCCCTTCTTTCTGCATTAGCACGCTCTGCTTCATCTTTTTCTGCATCGGCTTCAACTTTTTCTTCTTCGGCCTTGGTTTCATCAACTTCGGTTAATTTTTCTTCTTCCAAAACAGGTTCTTTTTCTTCTTCTGCATCAAGGCTGTAATTTACAACTGTAAAATCGTTATTTTCAACAGGAGTTTCCTTTTTTGAACCCAAATCTAATTCATCGGATTTCTTTTTTGTTCTTGTTGCTGCAGATGTTACGGCTTCCCAAATGAAATAGACAATCAAGGCGCCTGCAACCACAACTGCAAGGATGATGAAAATGTCTAGAATCAAAGAATCAACATTGACAGCATTTAAAAGAGAATTAAACATATCAAAATACCTTCCTTTTTAATTTTTTGGCAATTTGTTTTGCTTGCCATTGGCTTTAAAGATTTAACCAAACAATTTCAGACTTTGTTTTTGGTGGAGACGGAGGGAATTGAACCCTCGTCCGAAAACAACCTTGAGCACTTTTCTACACGATTAGTTTATGTTTAAATTTCGTTTTTAATGAGCCCATAAACAAGTTTTTAAAAACTATCCTTTAAGTTTTTTTGCATCTATAAAGGCAATTTGATGCAAAGTTTTGCCTTGGATGATACCCTGTCTTTCAATAGGCAACATTGAAAGTGAGCAGACTGAATTTTTCAGTCAGGTTGCTGTTTCACTTAGGCAGCCACTGGCATTGCGTTAAAAGAAACAACGTTTTTGTTTGTTTTTGCGTTTATTGCAAATGCTCTTGATTTAGGTGGAGGGCGCCACCTCGTGCTTTACATGCCTTAAGCAATTCCCGTCGAAACCAAAATCGTCCCCTTTCTTAAACACTTCTTTCAATGTCGCGTTTGATTGCTTTTTCTTTAAGAGTGTTTCGTTTGTCGTAAAGTTTTTTGCCTTTTGCAAGACCAATCTCCACCTTCACCCTGCCAGCATTATTGATGTAAATTTTTGTGGCGATGATGGTAAAACCTTTTTCTTTTGTCAGACGTTCAAACTTTTGAATTTCGCTTTTGTTTAAAAGCAATTTTCTTGTGCGTCTTTCGTCTGCTTTAAAAGATGTGGTTTTTTCGTAAGTTTTGATGTAAGCATTTTTCAGGAACATTTCGCCGCCTTTTATAACAACAAAACTATCCGTCAAACTTGCCCCGCCAGCCCTTACAGATTTCACTTCACAACCTTGTAAAACAATTCCAGCCTCAACCAAGTCTGAAACGAAGTAATCAAAAAAAGCCTTCTTATTGTTTGATATAACCTTCATTTCCTCTCCTATTATAACACCAAAATTTTAATATTTCAATACCCTTTTTAAAAAAAATCATAAAAATTTCACTTTTTTTTGAAAATTTTGCCCAAAAAAGGCACTTTTTTTGCGATTTTTACCCTTTTTGACTAAAAAAAGTGCTCTGAAAAAGGCAATTTATAGTGTAAATTTGCTCATTTTTTGCTAAAAAACCTTCAAAAGATGTGTCAAAATTGCTAATTTTAACCCAAATTATTGCTTTTCTGCCAACCTAAAATCAAGGTTTCTGTTGTGCAAATTAACATTTGTAAGTTCAACTTTAACGCTGTCACCTATGGAATAAACATGGGCTGCACCTTTCAATTTTAATTGCTTTTCCAAAAATAGATAGGCATCGTCAGGCAAATCATCTATCTTCACCAAGCCTTCAACAGTGTTGTCAAGGGCAACGAAAATGCCAAAGTTTGTCACGGAAGAAATTGTGGCATCAAACACCTGTCCAACACGGTCCCTCATAAGATATGCTTTCCAAAGGTCGTCCACATCTCGCTCTGCCATATCAGCATTTCTCTCACATGAAGAAGATTGCTCTGCGCTATCAAAGGCAAATTCGTCAAGTTCGTCTTTTCTTAAATCGGACATTTTTCCGCCTGAATGCAGCCACTCTTTTATTATGCGGTGGATTGTAAGGTCTGGATAGCGGCGAATTGGCGATGTAAAATGGCAATAATCCACAAGTGCCAACCCAAAATGCCCCAAATTTTTATTGGAATATTTTGCCTTTTGCATAGAGCGCAAAACTATTTTGTTTACAACATCTTTTGTTGAAAGATTTTCAACATTGTCCAAAATTTCTTGAAAATAAGAGGGTTCAACTTTTTCTGGGATTTTTGGAAACGGAACGCCAATTCCTTTTAAAAAGTCGCATACAGAAAGCACTTTTTCACGCGTTGGGGCCTCATGCACACGATAAACAAAAGGTATGCCAAGTTTATTAAAATACCTTGCAATTGTCTCGTTGGCAAGCACCATAAAATCTTCAATCAAGCGGTGTGCCTCATTTCTTTCTCTGCGTGCTAAATCCACCGCCATGCCATTTTCATCAAAAACAAACTGAACTTCTGGAAGGTCCAAATTAAGCGCCCCTCGCCCAGTTGTGTTTTTCTCCAAAATATCGCAAAGTTCCCGCATAAGCAAGAAGTCTTTTTGCAGTTTTTTGGTTTTTTCGTTAAGTTTTTCGCCAGTTATTGCATCGTGCACTTCATCATATGTTAGCCTTGCCACGCTTTTTATAACGCTTTCGCAAATTTTGTAATCTACAACTTTGCCAGAAAAGTCCACTTTAATTATGCAAGAAAGCGTCAGCCTTTCCACGCCTTCGTTCAACGAGCAAATGCCGTTTGAAAGGCTTTTTGGCAGCATTGGCAGCACAGAAGTTGGAAAATACACACTTGTGCCGCGCTTAAACGCCTCCTCATCAATAACACTGCCCTGACGCACATACTGCCCCACATCGGCAATATGCACACCAACCTCATAAAATTTGTCTGTTTTTTTAATCTGCACGGCATCGTCTAAATCTTTTGCATCGGCACCGTCAATGGTAAAAATGGTCTCTTTTGTTAAATCAAGCCTACCTTTCTTTTGTTCATCGGATATGCTTTTTGGAATATCTTTTTCCGCCTCCACAACCTGCGAAGGAAAATTTTCAAACAAATTATGGTCGCGAATAATTGAAAGTTCCAACGCTTTAACATCATCTTGAAAGCCCAAAATTTCGTCAACAACACACTTAACCTTGCCTGCTTCCGTGCGCACAACTTTTGCCAAAACCTTCATGTTTTTTTGAATTTTCAGCCCAGTTTTTTGAATTGGAATTTCCATTGCAATTTTGTTGTTGTCTGGGTCAAGGAAAAAGTTGGTGCCAACCACATCAATTGTTCCAACAATATTTTCAAGTTCTTTGTAAATATAAACAACTTCGCCGTCAATGCCGTCATCTGTTTGTGAAAGCAGTTTTACAATGACGCCCTCGCCATCAAGAGCATTTTTCGTTTTGTTTGCTGGCACAAAAATATCGCTTGAGAAGCCATCCACTTTAACAAAGCCAAAGCCTTTTGCCGTGCCAAAAAACTCCCCTTTCACAAACCCATGAGAAGGAATTGTTATAAATTTGTTTTTTCTTATTTCAAAAAGTTCGCCATTGGCAATAAGCGAATAGAAAATGTTTTTAACTTTCCCCTCGTCAACTTTAAGTGCGGAAGAAAGAAAAGAGAATAGTTTGTCTGTGTTTGAAAACACCAAACTATCCCTATCAAGTAACTGCAAAATATCTTTTCGCAAACTCATGGAAGCACCTTATGCGATTGCGGCAGGATAAATTAATAAACTTATAAAGTATAACAGCACGCAAACCACAGCAATGCAAGAGCATATTATGGTTGCAAGTTTAAGTTTGCCGTCACGAGAGCCGCCCTTGTTCTGGGAATAATAACTTTCTTGCTGCCCAGTGATTACATCGGTTCCTTCTGAATCTTCGTTTTGAAAAAGCGTTGTAATAATAATTACAATTGCACTTGCAACAACCAAAACAAAAAGTATAATTCTTATTATAGGGAAAGAATTTGAAATCCACATTGGATAGAGTTTGTCATCAAGCAATGTTCCAAACATATTTTTTTACTCCTCAAATTTAGTTAAATTTTGCTAAGCATAGCACAAAAACAATTACAAGCAAAATGGCAATCAAAACAATTTTGCCCCAAAGCGGCCTTTTATCTTTGTTCACGCTTTTCTTGAAAAACGTCATCAAGGTCCAAAGAGCCATCATGGATAACCCACAAATAACCAAGATGAACACAACAGGACTCCAAACAACCGAAACCCAATACGAGAAATCGTCCCAAATGTTGCATAGCATAGACATCATAAGCACACTCCTCTTGTTATTTTAACACACTTTAAACAATATTTCAACTCTTTTTTATTCAAAAAAGACATTTTTTTAAAGAATTTGTCGCAATTGGCACAAAACATATGTTTTCCGTTTGCTTTTTGGGCATAAATTTGATATATTTTTATATAGGAGAATAGATTATGAATAAAACCAAAGTGGTATGTTCCATAGGCCCAGCAAGCGAAAAGATTGCAACTTTGGAGGGCATGATAGATGCTGGCATGAGCGTGGCGCGCTTTAACATGAGCCATGGCACACATGAAAGCCACACAAAACTTATAGACGCAGTAAAATTGGCAAGGAAGAACAAAAACAAGCCTGTTGCCATCATGATAGACACCAAAGGTCCAGAAATAAGAATTAAGCAGTTTGAAAACGGCAAGGTGCTGTTAGAAAATGGAAGCACTTTCATTTTAACAACAGAGGATTGTGTTGGCAACAACCAAAAAGTTAGCGTAACTTATTCAAAATTGCCAAAAATTTTGAAAAAAAATTCAAGAATCCTGTTAAATGACGGCAAAATTGAATTAAAAGTTGAAAAAATTGATAAAAAAGACATAATTTGCCAAGTTGTAAACGGCGGAGTTTTGTCCAACAACAAAAGTATCAATTTGCCAGGCATAGAAACAGAAATGCCATATTTAAGCGCCCAAGACAAAGACGATTTACTTTTTGCCAAACAGGTGCAAGCCGATTACATTGCCATCTCTTTTGTGGGATGCAGCCAAGATGTTTTGGACGTGAAAAATTATCTTAAAAAAATTGGCTTTTCCGAGGTTAAACTGATTGCAAAAATTGAAAGCCAAAAAGGCGTTGACAATTTGGATACCATTTTGCACGCTTGTGACGGCATTATGGTGGCGCGTGGCGATTTGGGTGTGGAGGTTGACTTTGTTCAAATTCCAATTCTGCAAAAACTTTTTATTGCCAAGTGTAATGCCGCAGGCAAAATTTCCATAACAGCCACGCAAATGTTGGATAGCATGGAACATAGCCCTCGCCCAACGCGAGCAGAGATTTCCGATGTTGCCAACGCCGTGTTTGACGGCACAACTGCCATTATGCTTTCCGGAGAAACCGCCGCTGGGCAGTTCCCTGTTGAAGCGGTTCACACAATGAAAAGAATCGCCTTGGAAAGCGAGGCCTATGCAGAGAGCCAGTCGGAAGCAATACGCACGCACAACACATCAAAAAGTTTGGGTTATGCGGCATACGCCCTTTCGCAAACTCGCGGTGTTGAAGCCATTGTGGTTGTAACAAAAAGCGGAACAACGGCAAAAA
>CANQCE010000022.1 GCA_947589655.1 uncultured Clostridia bacterium
AAAGCGATGCTTTTTGAACTTGTTCAAAAACGAGCCTAAGCGCCGTTTGTGACGAAGTTGCCCCCACGAGTTTGTCAGTCTATATCGCCAAAGAGTTCCCTAAATTCTTCTTCTGTTGTGTAAACAGAGCGCCCTTTTGCGCCATCGGCACTTGAAATGTATCCAGCCGCTTCCATTTGGTCAATAATTCTTGCAGCACGCGGATAGCCAATGGCAAACTTGCGTCTTATCATTGTGGCAGATGCCTGTCCGCACTCAATAGAAACTTTAAGTGCCTGCGGTAAAAGTTCGTCCATCTCGTTATTCACGCCACCATTTCCGCTTCCGTTATTCTTATTTGGATTGTTTATCTGTTTTTCAATTTCAGGGTCAAAAATTGGCTTGTTATTATCTCTGCAATAATCCACAATGTTATTAATTTCTTTGCCTGTAATAAAGCAGCCTTGCACGCGGATAGGCTCGTTTGCCCCATTTGGAAAATAGAACATATCGCCCTTGCCAAGAAGTTTCTCTGCGCCTACGCGGTCCAAAATTGTCATAGAGTCCGCCGTGCTGGTAACCGCAAAAGAAATACGCGAAGGGAAATTAGATTTTATCAACCCAGTAATAACATCCACAGAAGGCCTTTGCGTTGCCAAAATTAAATGAATCCCTGCGGCTCTGGCCTTTTGTGCCAATCGGCAAACTTTTTCTTCAACCTCTTTTTTGCCAGTCATCATCAAATCGGCAAGTTCGTCAACAATAATAACAATGTAAGGCATTTTTTCCAACTTGCCGGATTTAACTTCTTCTGTTTGGTTATATTCACTTATCTCTCTCACTCTGGCGCGCCCAAGCACATCAAAACGCCTTTCCATTTCGTTTACCGCCCATGCAAGAGTGTTTATTGCCTTTTGTGTATCACAAACAATTTGTGGCATAATCAAATGTGGCAACGCCTCGTATGATGAAAATTCCACACGCTTAGGGTCAATCAAAACAATTTTAACATCCTCTGGTGAGGCTTTGTAAATTATTGAAAGAATAATGGAATTTAAGCAAACGCTCTTGCCTGAGCCGGTTGAACCTGCCACCAAAAGATGTGTAAGTTTGCGCATATCACAACATATTGTGCGGCCAGTAATATCTTTTCCAAGTGCAAAAGTGAGCGGTGATGAAGCCTGCGTGAACTCCTTGGAAATTAAAACATCTTTAAGGCTGACGGTGGCAATTGAAGTGTTTGGAACTTCAATGCCCACAACGCTTTTCCCTGGAATTGGTGCCTCAATGCGAATTGCCCCTTCTGCTGCAAGCGACAAGGCAATATCGTCTGCACGGTTTTTAATTTTCTGAACAGAAACCCCTTGTGGCATTTCAAGTTCATATCTTGTAACCGCAGGGCCAATTACAACGCCAGTCACTCTTGCAGGGACGCCAAAAGTTTCAAGTGTGCGCTCAAGCAGCAGTCGCTTTGTGGCAACATCTTCGTTAAGTGATGACAAATCCACGCTTTGTGTTGTAATGAAATCAATTGGTGGAATTTCATATTCATAAGGCTCTTTTGGCTCTGGTGGCTGTTCGTCTGGAATTGGTTCAACCTCCCTTGACAAAGAGCCATTTCGCATATTCATGCGGTCAAAATCTCTATGAAAACTATTGCGTGCATCTTTATCTTCTTGCGACAGCGTTTTTTCTTCACGTTCACGCAAACTGCGGTTGAACGCCTCGCGCCCAGAGCGGTCAATTCGGTCAGTTTCAAAAGTTTTTCTGTCCTCTTGCGGCTGATATGAACGCTCAAACGAGTTCCTTTCGGTTCTTTCAAAGCCGCCGCCATTGTTTCTGTCTGGCAAACGGTCCAATGGATTTTCTGGGGCTGGCGTTTCTTCCAGATTTTCGTAAATATCAGGGTTTTCGCTTTTTTCTTCTTCAATGGCGCTGCGCAAAATGTCATCCGCCCGCTCAACCAGTTCTTCCGATTTTACCTCTGGCAAAGTGCGCTGATAAAACGGAGTGTTGTCCACTTTAAACTCGTCTTCATGAAAAATTTGTGAAGGCTCGTTTTCTGGGGCTTTTAAAGCCTCAATATTGTTTTGTATAGTTTCCTTGTTCGGAAGTTCTTCTTGCTTTTTAACATCCTTAAAATATTCGTCTAAATCCACCTGCGGAGGTGTTAAAATCATTTCCCTTAAACTCTTTGGCTCTTGTTGCACTTTTTTTGGTGCAGGAGTTTCTTTTGCAGGCTTATTTGAAAACTCATATGCCGAGTTGCGTTTTTTGTCCAGCCCAAGTATCTGCCTTGCAGTGAGTGGCTGCTTTTGCTGCTCAAGTTTCTCTTGCTCTGCCAAATTCCCCTGCAAAACAACGCTCTCTGGCTCTTTTATCTGCTCAACCTGCACTTTTTCTTCTATTGCAACAGTATTTTGTTTTTTCTTCTCTTTAAACTGAACCGAAACAGGCTCTGCCGCAGTTTTTTCTCTACGCAAAAAATTCAGACTGTCAAGCAGCAATGCAAGGCAAATGATAAAAGCCAAACTTGAAATTATATAAGCACCATAAATGCCTGTTGTGTAAAGAAAAATTGTTGTAAAAAAGCCAATCACAATGCCGCCTGGGGTCCATTTGTTTAAATAATTCTTTGCCAGATAGTCCCCAAAAGAGAGATGGTTTTTGCCGCCCACAACAATAAGTTGTAAAATACAAAAAGCAAAGAACACCGTGAGTGCCAAACAGATTGTGTATTTAAGCGACATCACATATTTGCGATTGTTTACAAGTGCCAGCCCCACCACAAACATGCTTATGCACAGTGGGAACCCAAGCACGCCAAAAAGGCCTAACAGAAAAGTTTGAAAAGGTTGGAAAATGCCTGTTAGAAACAAAAACACAAATGATGCAACAGCCAAAAAAGTGAAGCCAACAATTTTTTTAACGTTTTTGGTGGCTTTTTCTTTTTTATTTGAACCAAGTTTATAAACTGCCATACAACCCCCAATCAATTTGGACATAAATATATATTTTAAGTATAGCACTTATTTTTATAAACCCCAAACAGTTTTAACAAAAAACATGAAAAGAAAATTTACACGAATTTTGTATTGAAAGCCTTAAAAGATAAATTTTCATGCACTCTCTTGCAAATTTTCGGACACTGTGCAAAGTTCAAAACCCTTTTCTTTTAACGAGAGGATAATTCTTTCAAGGGCATTTTTGGTCGCTTCGGTTGGATGCATAAGCACAAAATCGCCACCATGGCAATTTTTTATGGCCCTTTTGTAGATAAGTTCACTGTCTTTATCTCGCCAATCAATTGTGTCGCGCCCATCCGTCCACATAATTGTTTTGTAGCCAAGTTCTTTGGCAACTTCAACCGTTTTTTTGTTATAAGAGCCACTTGGTGGGGCAAATAGGTTCATGTCAACCCCAATCAAACTTTTTACAAGGTTATGGGTGTTCTTTATCTCCTCCAAATTTTTTTGCGCTGAAATTTTGCCTTGGTCCTTGTGATAATAGCCATGATTGCCTATCTCATGCCCTGCACGATAAATTTTCTCTAACATCTCACTTTGGCTCACAGCCCATGTTCCACCCACAAAGAAAGTGGTTTTAACGTTGTTTCTTTCAAAAATGTCCAGCATCTCATCAAGATACTCCGTGCCCCAGTAAACATTGACCATAAGCGTGATTTTCTGCGAATTTTCATTGCCGCTGTAATATACACCGTTATACATTTTGGATGAACTTACCAAACTTACGCCATAAGTTGCCACGCAAGAGATAGCCAAAAGCATAACTGCAATAATCACATTGCAAATTGCTCTTTTGCCACTGATTGTCCAAATTTTTACATTTTTCATATAAAAAAACTATGCACGATGGGCAAATTGTATTCCTTGCTGCATAGTTTTGTTATTATTATTCATTCGCTTCCGAGGCTTCCGCTTCAGGAACTTCGCTTTCTTCTGAAGGTTCTTTTGTAGAGCCAGATAAAAACTCGTAATAATCATAAATTAAAGAGTTCATATCATCCACCAAATGCCTTACATTTTTAAATTTTCTGGAAACATAGTTAAGCCCAACCACAAGCCCATTAACAACCATTAAATCGCCTTTTTCGCACGCCCTTATAATTGAATTTGTAACAAATTCAACATCGTCAAGCACATCTGTTCTTTTCTTTTCAAATTTCAGTAGTGCCAGCACCTGATTTCCTGTTTTAGAAATTTCCTGCAAAAGTTCGGTTAAATGAGGCAAATCGTCTTCTTCTTTTTCTGGCTGAACCACCTCTTTTTCAACCTGTTTTCTGCTTTCTTCCAAGCGTTTTTTAAGTTCAACGGCAGAAACATTTGCAGAAATGCCAAAATTTTTACACAAAATATCGCGGAACGGAGTGATAATTTTATCCAAAAAATTTTGAATTGGCGTTAATTTGTTATCCTGAAAATAGGTTTCCAAAAATTGATTGCTATTTAGTTTTCCGTTCGTCAAATTGTTAAAAATTGTAACAGAAAGTGCCAAACGCTTTTTATCTTCGCTTGGAAGCGTCAATTTGGCAGCGCCTGTTTTGCGGTCCAGTTCAAAAGCCTTGTTAAACTCGGTTTCTTCGTCAAAATTCGCCAAACAATCTGCCAGAAAATCAATTAAATCTTCCGATTTTGCCATGCAAGATAAAAATTTTCCCAATCTTTTCTCTAAATCAAAAAACTTGCCGCTTAACATATCGTTACATTCAATCACAAATTCTTCAACTGCCAGAATATCGTTTGCTTCCATAGCCCCTCCAAAATAATTTCAAAGCCATTTTAACACATTAAAGCAATTTTTCCAATCAATTTAATTGCAAAACAAAAGATTTTTTTAATTTTAATACACAAAAAATTTGCTTTTTTGGCGTATTTTTGCTATGCTTAATGTATGAATTATGATGCAGTGACGAACAAACTTATCATTTTGTTTTGTATGGAAAAAATGGAAATGCCGCTCACCGAAAATTCGGTGACCGAAATTTGCTCTGTGCGCAACAACTGGGTCAACTATATGGATTGCCTAGATTTGTTGTATCAACTTTCTGAATCAAAACTTATTTACAAAACAGAATGTAAAGAGGGCGAAATGCGTTACACCCTCACCTCCGAAGGTAGAGAGTGCCTTTCTTATTTTTATGACCGCATCCCAAAAGCCCTGCAAGAAGAAATTTCGGCATATGCCAAAGCAAACCGCATGCTGGTGAAGCAGTCGCAAGAATATTATGCCAACTATGTGGATGCTGAAGATGGTTCTTATCTTGTTACAATGCGCATTTATGAAAGTTTAATTACAACGCCACTTTTTGAAATAAAAATAAAAGCGCCAACACGCCAATCCGCAGATGAGGCTTGCAAAAAGTGGAAAAAGATAGCCCCAAACATTTACGAATATATTTTTGAAAACCTTATAAACACCGATTAGCCCCAAAGGGCTTTTTTTGGTATCTTTTTAAAGAAAAGTCTTTACATTTGCGTTTTTGTTTGTTATAATAGCAACATGAGCGAAAATTTATTGGAAGTTAAAAATCTTTCTGTTTTAATCAAAGACAGATTTTTGGTTAAAAATGCATATTTTACGGTTGGCGAAGGCGAATGTTGGGGCATTTTAGGCGAAGCGAAAAGTGGGAAAACCAGCCTTTTAAAAGCGGTTTCTGGCTCGCTGCCAATCAGCCCTGGGCAAGTTTTTATTGATGGCAACGATATATATTCAAATAAAAAAATTTTAAGAAGTGTCAGCACGTGTTTTGACCCTCCTGTTTTTTTCAAATATCAAACTGTTTACGAGAACATGAAATATATCTCCTCTTTAAGCAATGCTGACAATAAAGAAAACATAAAAAAGGTTTTAAGGCGTTTTAATCTTGATAAAAAAATGAAAACACGCCTTTTTAGGTTAACATATTTTGAAAAAAAACTTATGGGCTTGGCTTTGGGGCTTTTAACAGAGCCAAAACTTTTGCTTTTGGACGAGCCTTTTAAAAACGTGCCAAAAGAGCATTTAAAATTGGTAAAAAATGCCATACGTGATATTCGCAAAAAGGGTTCTACAATTCTTATGACCTCATCCAACTTGGAAGATATAGAAGATGAGTGCGACCAATTTATTTTCATGGAAGATAGGGCAATAAAGAAAATTATTTCACAAGAAGAAATTTTGAAAATGACCAAAGAGAACAGTTTTGCATTTATAAAGGTAAAATATCCTCACTATATTGGCAAACTGCTTATGGACAACTTTGGTTACAGAGTAAAACTTTTGGACACAAGAGTGCTTTTTGAAGCGGATGAAGAAGCAACTGCAGAAGTGATAAAATTTTTAACAGAAAAAAAACTTGCGGTTTATCGCGCAGGATATTTAAACAAAAAAGCAGAACAAATTTTTGTTAATTTAACTCCTTACTTTAAGGAGGAAACGCCGTGAAGAAGATTTTTCAAATTGCCACATACGACTTCCGCCGCTTAATGCTCAACCCGTTTTCTATTTTGGCACTCCTGCTTGTGCTGGTGGCTTGTTTGATTTTGGGTGCAGTTTATAAGTTGCCCACCACCCCAGCATACACAGCGGTAACTGCTGGCAACAACGCCCAAGAAATCTTTGACGGTTTTTATTCTAATGATGAAGAAATAGACACAAAAATATCTTTGGACAAAATGTTGCAAGACACACAAAACATGATAAATGTGCAACTGCAAGAGCAAAGCCCAGAATATAGTGAACTTGAACAGATAAACGAAGAATTTTCAACAATAAAAACCCTTGTGCTTATTTGGGCAATGCGCGGAGAGATAGATTTTGCCGAAATTGTCAGCGCAACTGACAGGCTGACGCAGTTTTTGGAAAATTATAACAGCCTTGGCGAGTTTGAAAGCCGCCTTATTTTAACAAAAGCGCAACACAAAGAACTTTCTGAAATTAACGATTATTTTGTATCGGTTGTTCATTCAAACAAAAGCGTGCAAGCCATTTTGGAAGAGCTTTTCAGCCAAGCCTGTGACACAAAAACTGGGCATTTTGACACTTTGAACAACTTTGTGAAGAATCATGGCCCTGTTGCTTGGAGGGTTGACAAAACCATTATTGAACAATTGCAAACAGAAATAGTGGATAAGGCAGTTATAAAAGCCAATTTAATTCAGGAAGAATTAAACCGCATTAAAGCCGAGGGTTCGTATGAAGCACAAGAAGCAGACATGAAAAGCCTGATAACCAACTACAAACTTACTTGCCAGAGTGCAAATTTTGTGGTAAAAACTGAACTTGAAAATGCTTTAAAAGCCGATTTGGGCAATTTGGACCGCTTGTATGGATATCAAAAAGCGGCAAAAGAGGAAACATCGCAGGAACTTACAAAAGCCAAATATTTCCTTAAAGACAAAAGTTTATATTACACAACCTATCAAGAGCCGCTTAACTTTAACATTGCATCAACGGAAATTACCGCTTACGATAACAGTTATTTTATAATAAGCATAATTGGTTTCTTTACCATTATTTTTGGAATATTTGCCGCCTACAAATTGTTCGGCCGTGACAGAAAAAACGGCAAAATGGACGTCATCTTATCACAAGATGTAACATTTGGGCAGGTTTTTGCTGGCAAATTCACTGCAATTGTGCTTTGCACCTGTTTTATTCTGGGCGTGTTTATGATAACCTCTCTTTTGTGGGCAATGCTGTTCTATGCCATTATGCCGGGCAGCATCTTGGCAATTTTTAATCTGACAAGCGCCTATACAATCAATCCGTTCTTATTCTTACTTATAAAAGTTGTCGGCATTGAACTGCAAGTTGTTTTTTACAGCATGATAACAATATTTTTGATGAATATTTCTCGTAGGTTTGAACTTACATTTGGCATTGCACTGCTTATATTTGCCGCCGCGACAATTTGCAATATATTCTTGAACAACTTGCTCGTTTACTGTTTGTTCCCATTTATTCATGCCGACTTAACCTCTTTCCTTGGCGGAGGGGTTTTGCATCCGGGCTTCTTGCAAACAGGCCTTTACGCAAGCGGAAATTTCTTTATTTCACTTGCTTACTACGCCGTTGTGGTTGTGTTATTATACAATTTCACAAATCAGTTATTCAAAAAGAATTAATTTTGCCTATTTGTTTGCAAAATGAAAACCTCTTTGGTATAATTTACTTAAGAGGTTTTTTATATGAAATATAAAATTATCACTGAAGCATCTGTGGATATGCCAAAAGATTATGCCAAAGAAAATGACATCACAATTTTGCCAATTGAAGTCAATTTTGGCGGAGAACTTTATCCGGAAGGCTTGCCAAATGACGAATTTTACGCAAAACTTAAAAGCACAGGAATTATCCCTAAAACAAGCCAGCCAAACCAGTGGAAATTTGAAAACGCACTGCAACCTTACATAAACAAAGAAGACGTGTTTGTGCTTATTATTGTAATTTCTTCGGACCTTGCAGGGACAATCGCACGTGCAAAAAGCGCAGTGGAAAACCTTGGCATGAAAAATGTTTATGTTTGTGACAGCCGTGTTACAACCTTTGCGGAAGGCGCTCTTATAATGGAAATTGACAAATACATAAAAGCCCACCCTGATGCAACCCCAGACGAAGTTGTATCAGAACTTGAAAGGCTAAAAAACAGCGTAAGGCTGGTTGCCGTTGTGGGAGATTTAAAGTATCTTAAAATGGGTGGAAGATTGGGTGCTGCAAGTTATGTTGTGGCTTCCGCGCTGAAAATTAAACCTATTATAAGCCTTGACGGCGGCAAGGTGAACAACATTGCCAAAAAAGTTGGAGAAAAGGCAAACGAGTTTATGGTGGAGTGTGCAAATAAGCGCGACAGAAGATATCCAATTTATTTTGGTCATTCTGCAAATCCAAAACTAATCTCAGACTTTTTAAACCGTTATGCACAGGCACTTGGCGTGGATAAAGAAAACACACCTATTTACGAAATTGGTTGCGTTGTTGGAACACACGCTGGCCCAAATTGCTATGGCATGGTTTACTTTGTTTAAGTTTATAAATGGCTTCCAAATGGCTTAACTCTCACCGCCTGAATTTCCACATTGAACACATAACCATCACCTTGGCGTTTAAATCGAACAACGGGTTCCTCTACAAGTAACAAAAAATTTTTTGCAAGCGGTGCAATTTCCTCTTTTAAAACTTCCGCCACTTGCTCTAAATTGGAGAATTTGTCTTTTATAAGAAGTTCGTTCATCAACTGCATAACCCCCTCCTACACATGTTTTTTAATGTTTCTTTTCATGTAACCAATCAGCCCACGATATTTATAGGTGCAATCGTATATTTTTTTGCTGCCGTTGTGCACATTTTCAGCCAAAAGCGTAAACGCTCTGGCACTTTCACAATCGGTCATAATTCTGCCATCGGCAGACATCTTCCCCATGGCATCATCTTCAGGAATAACCCCAAGCAGCGTTATCCCCATGGCTTTAACAATGCTTTCTATATCAATCATCTCGCCAGATAACAGCAAGTCGCCGCGCATCCGATTGATAACGATGCCCTTGCTTTCAATTTTATACTCCCCCAAAAGCCCAACAACTTTGTCAGCATCCCTAATTGAAGACAAATGCGGAGTTACAACCACAATGGCTTCGGTGGCTGCATACACCGCCCTGTGAAAACCTGCCTCCACACCTGCAGGGCAATCAATTAAAATGTAGTCAAAAGAGTGGTCAATTGTGTCAATCACATTTTTGACATGCTCACCAGTTATTTTGCTGGAAGAATATGTGTGTGCAGACGGCAAAAGATACAAAGAAGGATAATTTTGGTCTTGAAGAAGTGCCTGCCTAACACGGCATTTGCCAGAAACAACATCTGTAATATCAAAAAGCACTTTTTTGTCCATGCCCATAATAACATCAAGATTGTTCAGCCCAATATCTGCATCCATTAAAAGCACCCGAAACCCTAGGCGCGAAAGATACACCCCCAAATTTGCACAAATGGTAGATTTTCCCACGCCGCCCTTTCCACTTGTCACAACAATTTTTCTTGCCATAACACACTCCTTAAAACATTTTACAATTTGCAGTGAAAAAAGGCAAAGTGATGCGAGAGCAATAATTGTCAAAAAATGTCTTAATTTGTAAAAAATAAAAAATAGGCAAAAAGCCTAAATTAAAGGTGAAAAAATATATAAAAAAACAATAATTTAATTTTTTTATTGTTTTTTTTGATTTTTTATTAAAAAAAGTGTGCTTTTTTATAATTTTTTCAAAATCCCTTCCAAAAGTTGTGGGTCTGAAAGGAGTTTCCCAGCACCCAAAATGGTAACATTGTCAACATCTTCGCAGAACTCCACAGGGAATTTTGGCAGTTGACGTTTGAAATAATCTTCCAACCCCTGAATTTTGGAACATCCGCCACAAACAAGAATTTTATTGTTAATGATATCAGCAACAATTTCTGGTGGAAGGCTGTTTATGGTTGTGTCTATGGCGCGAACAATTTCGCTGAAAAATGGCTCAACTGCTTTTTGCAACTCTGTGGAAAGCACAACCGTTGAACGTGGGGTTTTTGTTTGTGCATCAACGCCTGTAATTTCCATGTTAAGAGTGTCGTTTGCATATAAACTTGCCACCTCATTTTTTAAATTCTCCGCCGTTGGCAAACCGATAACAAAACCTTCTGTATAAGCCAAAAAATTAACAATGGCAGCATCTATGCTTTTTCCGCCAATGCCTATGGTTGCACCCTTTATTATGCTGGACATGTTTATAACGCCAATATCAGTTGAAGTTCCACCAATGTCCACCACCATGTTCACTTTGGAACTGTCTATATTACGCCCTTCGCCCACACAAGAACAAAGCACTGACGGAACAAGTTCAACAGAGCCAAGGTTCACAGCCTCACAAACATTAAGGATGTTTTCTTTTTCTCTTACAGTCAGTCCGCAAGGAATAATGAAAATTGCGTTATCTTCGTATGCACGGAAGCCAACTTTGCTTAAAAAGTGTTTTAACAGCACAACCGAATATTCAAAATTGGAGTGCTCGCCATAAACCATAGGCGTGAAAATTTCAACATTTTCTTTGGTTTTTCCAACAAGTTTTTTGGCATCATTGCCCATTGCAAAAACTCTGTAGCCATCAGCCGTTGGTTCTGCAGCAATTAAAGTTGGCTCTTTTAGCGCCAAGCCTTCACCTTTCACATATATGCAGGTATAACCTCCGCCCATTTCAATGGCATATTTTATTTTTTTCATATCTCCTCCTAAATGGTAACTTCAAGCGTTTGCTCTGCCAAAGTGCTTAAATTTGTATAAGAAAGTTTTATATTTTTTTCATTTTTAAACAAATACAGTGCAGAAAACAAATCGTATTTGCTGTAAATTTCATAAATTTCCTCGCCAGATGCAATGGATGTTAAAATGTTGCCTGCTTCAATTTTAAATTCGTTAAACTGAAAATCTTTGAACAGAAAATATCCACCAAATGTGTTAATTTCTTCATCTGCAAACTCCAAAATGCTGTCTGTGTAGGCTTGCCACCCTCCATCCAAGAAAAACGAATCCGTTCTTCCACCATTTTCAGCATCCAAAGAGGCCTGCACATGGCAATAAATTTCGTCCATATCAAAGCCTACAAAACTTTTAACAAGGCTGTTTTCAT